>DAINBR010000316.1:0-4132 GCA_036732865.1 Bacteroidota bacterium
CGCGGAGCTGTACGGCGGCGTGTGAATGATACCGTCGCGCACGACGAAGAGGTTTTCTCCGCTGCCTTCGCTCAGATACCCGCTCGTGTCCAGCGCGATTGCTTCACTGAACCCGGACTGGAGCGCCTCCACTTTCATGAGCTGAGAGAGCAGATAATTACCTCCTGCCTTCGCCATGGTGGGGAGGGTATTGGGTGCCGGACGCTGCCAGGTGGAAATGCACACGTCGATGCCATCCGCAAGCGCGGCCTGGCCCAGGTATGTGCCCCACTCCCACACCGCAATGACCGTCTCCACGGGACAGCTGAGGGGATTCACGCCGACATCACCGTACCCCCGGTAGATGACAGGGCGGATATAACATGCGCGCATCTTGTTCGCACGGATCGTCTCCATCACCGCTTCGGTCAACTCCGCCTCGGTGTACCTCGAAGGTGTGCGGTAGATTTTCACGGAATCAATCAACCGCCGCATGTGCGGCTGCAGCCGGAATACGGCAGGACCTTTTGCCGTGTCGTAACACCGGATGCCCTCAAACCAGCTTGTGCCGTAGTGGACTACGTGGGAAAGCACATGAATCTTCGCGTCGTCCCATTTGACCAGCGAACCATTCATCCAGATACTGTCGACTTGCTTGACTGGCATGGTATCCTCGTGTTCAAGAAAGAATCTCTACCGGAGCGGCATTTGGTACATCCGATGCCTCTTGATGACTTCGCCATTCATCATCTGTGCACCGCGGTTCATCATCACATTGTCTTCCAGGACCCAGCTGGCTTCGCCGTGGGGCATCCCATTCTTGGTGATGCGTCTGCCCGTTTCATAGAAGAGAATGCCGCCGATGCCTGAATTGCGATATTCCGGCAACACGCCGAGCATAACCACCCGGGCGTAGTTGATCCGCTTTTTGAAGAGAAGTATTCTGACGATCGCCGGCAACAGCCAACCGTGTTTGTTATCCTTGAAGATCTGATTGAAATCAGGCAGCGACAGACCGAACCCCACGGCTTTCCCCTTGACCTCCGCAATCACAACGAGTTCGGGGTTGACGATCATCTTGAGGTCGGCCGCCATGAAGTTGAATTCATCGTCGGTGAGGGGAACGTCGCCCCAGTTTGCTTCCCAACCCCGTGTGTAGAGTTCGTGGACCTTCGCGACATCGTTCTCGAAATCCTTCATGTTGAGCGATCTGAAGACCAGCCCCTGCCGGTGCTTTGCAGCCTCCGAGACCCGTATGAATTTTTCCGAAAACACCTTGTCGGTGTGGAGATACCAGGTGAGAAGATCCTTTGCCTTTACAAAACCATAGGCCTCGGTGAATTCCGGATAGTACGGAGGGTTGTATGGCATCATGATGGCCGGCGTCCGGTCGAAGCCTTCTACAAGCATTCCGTACTCGTCATTGACCGACGGACTGGCGGGACCGCGGATAGCATCCACCCCCTTAGCGGCGAGCCATTCCTTCGCGGCATCGAAAAGAGAGAACGCGACTTTCTGATCCTGGATGCACTCGAAGAAACCAAAGAACCCGATGTTCTCGTTGTGTTGCTTGTTATGATTGTGGTTGAGGATCGCGGCAATCCGTCCGACCACTTTTCCCTCACGCTCTGCCAGAAAAAACTCGGCCTCGGCATGACTGTAAAACGGGTTCTTCGTGCGGTCGATCAGTTTGCGCCGGTCCATCAGCAGCGGGGGTACCCAGGTGGGGTTGTTCTTGTACGGCACCCATTGGAACTTCACGAACCGCCGCATGTCCCGCGGGGAGCGCGCCGGTCTGGTGATCACATCCGCCATGCGGACCCCTTTCTTGATGATGCCGAGTTTCTTACCGATTGTCCCGAACACTTCGAGAATCCTGTCCAGGTGGACATCCTCATGTGTTGCCATGTAGCTCGTCCGCAGCATTGCGCTCCCGAGAGGAACGCCCGGGCTCACGAATGCGTTTACGAAAACCCCCGCATCGAAGAGCTCCCGCCAGAAAATGAACGTCGGGGTGTCTTCACCGATGATCACCGGCACTATTGCGGTTTGCGAATCGATCACTTCGAATCCCATCGCATGGAAACCTTTGCGCATTTTTTCGGCGTTGGCGATCAGGCGCGTAATTCGCTCAGGCTCCTGTTGCAGAATATCCAGCGAGGTCAGAGCTGCTGCGACGGCAGCGGGCGTGGGACTTGCGGAAAAGATCAGGGCCAGCGCATGATGCTTCAGATAGTTGATCACTGCCCTTTCACCGACGACAAACCCGCCCAGAGAGGAGAACGTTTTAGAGAATGTCCCCATAGTCATATCGACTGCCTTCTCGAGTCCGAAGTGGCTTGCGGTACCCCTTCCGCCTTTTCCGATCACGCCGGTTGCGTGGGCGTCGTCGATCAGCACGCGGGCATTATGCCGGTGCGCGGCCACCACGATATGGGGAACGTCGGCAATTAAGCCGGTGGTGCTGAACACCCCGTCAGAAACCACCAGTTTTGCGCTCTCCGGCGGAAGCTTCGAGAGCACCCGTTCCAGGTCCTCCATATCGTTATGTTTGTACCGGATGAACTCGGCAAACGCCCCCTTTGCCATGAGGTTGCCGGCAACGATACACGCATGGTTGTCTTTGTCCGAAACAACGTATTCCCCCTTCTGCACAAGGGTGGGGATGATTCCCTGAGCGGTCTGGTAGCCCGTGCTGAACAGGAGGCATGCCTCCTTGCCGAAGAACTTCGCGAGGCGTTCTTCGAGCTGGATATGCAAATCCAATGTCCCTGTAAGATAGCGGGAGCCAGAACACCCGGTCCCGTACTTGAGCACCGCCTTCACAGCCGCTTCTTTTACACGCGGATCCGCCGTCAGACCGAGATAGTTGTTGCTGCCAGCCATGATGATCTTGCGGCCCTCGATCGTTACGACCGGGCCCTCGTTTTCCTCGATCGGACGGAAATACGGATACAAACCCGAGGCAATTATCTCATCAGCGCGCGTAAACGAATAGCACTTCTGGAACAGATCCACCGGCTGTTTTGTCGCCGAATCAGCAGAAGTGCCAGCGTGAGCGGCTGGCGCTTGGTATGATGACATTGGGTATCTCTGGGATCCTGGTACGGAAGATTGATTAGATGAAAGCATTTTAATATACTTACCCTGTCTTGAAAAGTCAATCATGAGGAGTAGCATGCACGCACTCGTCACAGGAGCGAGCGGTTTCATCGGCAGCCATCTCGTTGAACAGCTTCTCAAACGAGGGTACGTGGTCCGATGTCTTTTGCGGAAGAGCAGCAGCACGGCCTGGTTGAAGGACCTCCCCGTTGAAATCGTGTATGGTGATGTCTTTGATGTGCCGGCCCTGGAAAACGCCGTCAGGGCGATGGACTACGTCTACCACTCGGCGGGGCTCACGAAGGCGAAGAAGAAAGAAGAGTACTTCCGGGCAAATGCGGAGGGGACTCGCCTCCTGCTGGAAGCAACTATCAGAGTAAATCCCGGAATGAAAAGATTTGTGTTCCTCAGCAGTCAGACGGCGGCGGGTCCGAGTCCCACGCCGGCACCCATTACGGAAGACGCCCCTGCCCATCCCATCACCACGTATGGTCGCTCAAAGCTGGCCGCAGAGAAAATCGTGCTTGCTGCAAAGGATCGCGTGCCGGTCACCGTTCTGCGCCTGCCAGCCGTGTACGGGCAACGGGACAAGGATATACTAGAATTCTTCCGGACAATGCGGGGTGGCATCCAGCCCGTCGCGGGGTTCAACGTAAAATACGTGAGCCTGTTGCACGTCGGCGATGTTGTTCGCGGCATTATCATGGCAGGAGAGAGCCCCGCTGCAGTGGGACAGCTCTATTTCATATCCAGCAGCCGCGTGTATGGCTGGGATGAGATCGGGAAAATTTCGCGCAAGGTCCTGGGGCGGAAGGCGCTCACAGTCAAGATACCGGAATGGGGTATTTACACAGTTTCCGCATTTGCGGAATTCTTTTCGCTGTTCAGTTCGAAGCCGGCGCTGATAAACTTTGAGAAAGCCAAGGACATGGTGCAGGATTACTGGACGTGCGATTCGTCCAAGGCGAAGCGCGACTTTGGGTACGAGCAACAGATCGGCGCGGAAGAAGGGATCAAGCAGACGATTGCGTGGTATCTGGAGAAGGGGTGG
>DAINBR010000317.1:0-4128 GCA_036732865.1 Bacteroidota bacterium
ATTTCCACGGAAATAGAAAAAACCGGAACAATCGCGGTAACATGCGCCGTCAGAGTGTATCCCGAAGAAGAGCGCTGGAGTGACAGGGCCTTCCATGGATTCTACAATTGGTTCTTCTACATGATGAATCAGGTGGGAATGGGAATGGGGCGAGGAGAATGTCATGTTATGAAACGGGAGGTGTTTGCACGTGTAAACGGATACGCGAATCGGATCGCGGCCGGAGAGGATTATGACATGTTCCGGCGGTTGGGGCCGCACGGGCGGATAAAGTTCCTCAAGGACGTCGTGGTTCTCGAATCCCCACGCCGGTACAGACGTTTCGGGTATGCCTGTGTCACCGCGACGTGGTTTTTGAACTTTCTGTCGGTGTTTTTTCTCCGCCGCTCGATTCTCAGCGAGTGGAAACCGGTGCGATAGGTGCTTTTTACCTGTATCGACAGTGGTGGTTGCCCATATCGTGAGTGGTGATTGCCCGCATCGATAGTGATCTTTGGCCATATATAGAGCAGTTTGACTTTATCAGGGAATTTGGATACAATAAAATCTATACTTAAGAACGGTGATTGAGAGGGAGCATTAAGCATGAGGAAACGATTTTCGCTGTTTACATTGGGCATCTTCGTCGTGCTGGCGTTACTATCGGGTGCCCAGCTGAACCGGATGTTTTCCGGCGACAGCATCTACGAACAGGTGGGGAAATACAACGACGTCCTGAACCTCACGTACAAGTACTATGTTGACGACGTCGACAGCCAAAAGCTGACGGAGTCGGCGATCAACGGTTTGCTTGGGCAGTTGGACCCGCACTCCGTGTATATCCCCGCCAAGGCCATGCAGAAGGTGACCGAGGATTTCCAGGGAAGTTTCGAGGGGATCGGCATAGAATACCAGGTCTTGAACGATACGCTTCTGGTCGTCGCCCCGATTGTGGGCGGACCGAGCGAGGCGCTGGGCATCCAGTCAGGCGACAAGATCGTCAGGATCGACGACTCGTCGGCTGTAGGCATTACCCAGGAGGGTGTGCAGAAGAAGCTGCGGGGCCCCAAGGGATCGCACGTAAAAGTGACCATCGTCCGCAGCGGGATCAAGGACAAGCTTGAGTTTGACATTGTGCGCGACAAGATTCCGATCTACACCGTCGATGCGTCGTTTATGATCGACGGGAAGACCGGCTACCTCAATGTCAACCGTTTCGCCGCAAAGACACACCCGGAGTTCATGGAGGCGATGGGCAAGCTGAAGGATGCCGGGATGCAGAGGCTTGTCCTCGACCTGCGGACAAACGCCGGCGGGTATCTCGAGCAGTCTTATAAGATCATGGATGAACTCCTTTCCAGAGGCAAGAAAATCGTCTACACAAAGGGACGCCGGTCCGAGTTCAATGAGGAATACATCGCATCCGGCGGCGGGCGGTACCAGGATATCGGGCTCGTTGTGCTGGTGAATAACGGTTCCGCTTCCGCATCCGAAATCGTTGCCGGGGCGGTGCAGGATTGGGACCGGGGGCTGGTGGTGGGGGAGACCACATTCGGCAAGGGACTGGTGCAGCGGCAGTTCGATCTGAAGGACGGGTCCGCGTTCCGCCTGACTACGGCCCGGTACTACACCCCGAGTGGGCGCCTGATCGAGCGGCCGTATGACAAAGACAAGATGAAGTATCAGCGTGAACCGTTTGAGCGCGAGGAGCTGGAAGGGGAAAATATCACGCATGAAGCGGAAAAAGATTCCACCCGTGAGCGGTTCAAAACTATGGGCGGAAGAATCGTGTACGGCGGCGGAGGGATTACACCCGATTACCTCGTGAAGTCCGACAGGTTGAACGAGTACAGCGTGCAGCTGCGCAGCAAGCTGGTATTCCTGCAGGCGGCTGACAAGTACCTCGACGAGCACGGCGCAGAATTGCGTGCGCAGTTTGGCAAGGATGCCGCGGGGTTTGTGGAGGAGTTCGACGTGACTTCGCCGATGATGGACGACATCAAAGAGATCGCGAAGGCCAAAGGCGTGGCCTTCAACCAGGAACAGTACGATAAGGATCTTCTCTACCTGAAAGCGTTTACCAAGGCGTACATTGCGCGGGGCATCTGGGGGAATGAGGGATCGGCCCGGGTCATGCTTGGGGTTGACGTTCAGTTCAAGAAAGCGCTGTCACTGTTCCCCGAGGCAGAGAAAATCGCCAAAGCTATGACGAGCAGGTAATGAAGATTCTGATGTGTACGGCCACCGCCCTCGTTGTTGCAGGCGCCGTTCTTTTTCCATCACCCGCCTGTGCGCAGTCGGCCAGCGATCCGCCGTCCCGGATTTTCGTCGAGGGCGAGGATCTCGTCTACAATGTGCGTTACGCGTTCATCGACCTCGGGCAGGTGCGCATCAAGACGACGGGCAAACACCGTTGGTCCGCTGATGCCGCCTACGATGCGAAGGCGCTGATAGATTCGTATCGCGGTATCCCGTTTGTCGATCTGCACGCTACCTTTGACAGCCGCATGGATTCCACATCGGTGTATTCTCGCGGCTTCGTCGGGAGGGTGAGGCAGGACGATCAGTGGGACTTTGCGCGGTACAACTTCGAGTATGACCGTCAGCGCGTGATCATGGAAATCGGTGAGCGCGACACTGTCGTTGCGAAGAGGGAGACGCTGCAGATCAAAGGTGTTCAGCAGGACGGTCTCTCGCTGTTTTTCTTCGCGCGGGAAATGCTGTTTAGCGGAAAGAAGGTGAACGTACCGTGCGTCGTTACGGAGAAGCAGGTTAACACCTTCATCGACTTCTACAAAGAGCGCACGAGTGTGGAGGTGGATGCCATTGAGTATCCCGTCGATGTGACGAAGTTTGAAGGCAAGTTGGACTTTGAGGGAATCTACGGGTTGACCGGGGAGTTCACCGGCTGGTTCAGTGCCGATGAGGCGCGCGTCCCGGTGCTTGCAAAAATGAAGGTGTTCATCGGCAGCGTGACTATTGAACTGATGAGATGGAACCGCCAGGGATGGGTGCCGCCGCGCGCACGCGGCTAATCCGGGCGTCTCTGTTCGTCCTCATATACCTGCACTACGCGCGAAGCTAGATGCTCCCATGAAAGTCGCCTTCTGGGGTACCCGAGGATCCGTCCCCTCGCCGGGCAAGGATACCGTTCGCTATGGCGGCAACACGTCATGCGTGGAGGTCCGTCTCAGCGACACCAATCTGGTCATCTTCGACGCCGGCACGGGGCTGCGCGGTCTCGGAGACGCATTGATCGTACGCGGGGAGTCGATCAAAGCGGTCATCGCCGTCACCCACCCGCACTGGGATCACATCCAGGGTTTTCCGTTCTTCAAGCCTGCGTTCATCTCCGGCAACGAAATCACGATTGTCGGAGCGCAGACGAAGGAGATCACACTGAGGCATATGCTCGCCTCCCAGATGGACAAGGTGTTTTTCCCCGTCCAGCTGAACGAGCTGAAGGCGCATATCCGGTTTCAATCGATGCGTGAAGATACGATCCCGGTGTTCAACGGCACGCTCTCTTCGATGTTCGTGAACCACCCGTCGTTTGCGCTGGGCTACCGTCTCGCCGTCGGTTCGCGATCGCTCGTCTATATCAGCGACAACGAGCCGTTCGATCGCGAAGTGGCCAAGTCGCTGCGAAACGTCGACAAGTACGTCGTCGCCAAGTACATGAGCCAGAGGGGCGACCCGAACCAGCGGGTCTTTGATTTTGCCCGCGGCGCGGATATTCTGATTCACGACACGACCTACACGCCCGAGGAATACGTCAGTCATGTGGGGTGGGGGCATTCGCATTACTTGTTCACGCTCAAAGTGGCGTCGGAAGCGGCGGTCAGGCGGCTTGTCCTCTTCCACCACGAGCAGTCGCGGAGCGATGACAAGGTCGATGAGATCCTGCAGACGTGCAGGAAGGAGATCAAGAAACGCAACTACAAGTTCGACTGCATTGCCGCTGCGGAGGGGATGGAACTCGATTGGTGAGGATCGCGTCTTGACAATCATCGGATTCGTGGGTATCATCATTCCAACGAGGCTCTCATGCCCCTGACATTCACCGCCGCCGATATTAAAAAGATTGAGAGGGTGCTGGGCACCGACGTGCACCGGATGGGCAACACTCTCCGGTTCGCGATTCGCGGG
>DAINBR010000318.1:0-3126 GCA_036732865.1 Bacteroidota bacterium
TGGCGCGGTATGGCACGCAAAAATTTGTCCCAGTTACCTCCTTTTCTCCCGCCGCAATGCAGGTTCTTTTGAAATATTCTTGGCCCGGCAATGTGCGAGAGCTTGAGCATGTGATTGAGCGAGCAGTTGCGCTCGCTTCTCACTCAGTCCTTTCGCTCGACGACCTGCCCGCTGAGGTCAGGGACAAGAAATCTCCCGGGGGCGATACGCTACAGGACCTTCCCGGCACGCTCAGCGCACTTCAGCGCGAACGCGTCCTCGCTGTGCTCGACTCGACGCACGGCAACAAGGAGCAGGCCGCGCGCCTCCTCGGAATCAGCCGGAGAACGCTCTACCGTCTTCTTGAGCGTTACGCCACGCACCACCTTTCCCCTGGCGGGGAATCCCTGGATGTGACCTCGCCCTAACCGGGCCAGCTCCTGCACCGTATCAATTTATCGCACGGCTGTGTCAGCTTGGCATGCCTTGTCACTGTGACACAGCCAAGGTCTATCCATCGTTCCGTCCACGCTCCTTCCCGCACGTTGGTCTACCTACGCCAGTCGTGAGTTTCCCACGATCTGCTGAGTATGAATCTCTCTGGCACCGGGCTTGCTGTTAAATTGGGGTGGAGTGCGCAAACATTTCGGCGAATGTTCAGTTGGCCGATCCAACCGGAGGACCACCATGGAGGGATTGTGATGCGATGCCGACGGTGTTGGGGATTAGTCATCGTTGAAACGTCGCCATTCACCGATGAATGCACCGAAGCATCACAGACGGTACGGTGTGTCAACTGTGGATGGGTCGAAGATCCGGTGATGCGGACGAATCGTCTCACCAGTAGCGGTCGGGACGAAATCATTCCGACTGTGAGCCAGAGTCGCAGGCTGGTGGCATGACCATCTGGGAATGGGGCGCCGGCGTCTGATACGGAGGCGAAGCAAGGAGGTCGTCATGGAATATAACAGATCGGCATTGTGGGGCATTGTGTTGGCAGGAGGCGAAGGGGAACGGCTGAGAGCATTTGTCCAAGCGTCGTTCGGCACCGACATCCCAAAGCAATTCTGCACATTCTGCGGGTGCCGCACGATGGTCGAACGGACGCTGATGCGGGCGCAGAGAGTCATTCCAAGAGAACGTCTTCTTCTCAGTGCAACGACCCATCACCGCATGCAAGTTCTTGGCAGCATTGCGAGGCATCCTCCCGGCACAGTGCTGTTTCAACCCCTCAACCGGGATACTGCTCCCGGCATCCTCCTCCCGCTCGTCCATGTGTTGCATCGTGACCCTGAGGCGGTAGTGGCGCTGCTTCCATCCGATCATTTTGTTCTACCCGGGAGACGGTTCATGACGTCGGTGGCCGAAGCGGCAGACTATCTGATCGAATCCGGAGACGACTCGCTGATCCTGTTGGGGGTCGACCCTGCCGAGGCGGAGACCGACTACGGCTGGATCAAGCCCGGGTTCTCAGCCAACAAACACGAACACTCGTCGATTCGTCCCATCAGCCGGTTTATCGAAAAACCCCCGCAGGAGCTGGCTCGGGCACTCATGGAGAACGGCTGGCTGTGGAATACCATGGTCATGGTAGTCCGCGCGCAGGAGCTCTGGGAAAGGGTTCGCGAGCTTGCCCCCGAGTTGGCAGCGTACTTTTCGATGTTCCGGCGCACGATCGGAACTCCGTGGGAACATCGCGTATTGGAGGAGGTGTATTGCATGATACCGTCGGTCAATTTTTCAACTGCGATTCTGAGCCGGCAACCAGACCGCTTGTTGGTCCTTCCGGTCAGGAATGTCTATTGGAGCGACTGGGGGCGCAGCGAGCGCATTCTGGAGACACTTGGCCGCTTCAACTTGTTTCTGTGCGGGCAACGCGCTCCAGCAGCAACCAGGCATTAATGGAGGTTCCCCATGGATGGCTACGGAAAGCGAGTGTTGGTCGTGGAAGACGATGATGCAGGCAGGAACATGTTGTCGGTTCTGCTTGCCCACGCAGGGTACAACGTACATTCAGCGAGTGATGGGCAAGAGGCCTTGAGCGAAATGAAGCGGAGGCACTTCGATGTCGTTATCACGGACTATCGCATGCCTCGGCTGGACGGAATGGAATTTCTCTCACTGAGTCGAATCGAATGGCCGGATACGCCTGTGGTGATGGTATCAGGGGAGAACCCCGATATGTCGGAAGCTGCTGTCCGACAGGGCGCCTATGCCTGGCTGCATAAGCCGTATGAGCCTGGGATTCTCGTCGAGATCGTGCGGGACGCGGCACGCGCCTCTCAGGAAAGACGCTCACAAAGTCAGCTCCCCTGCTGCGGGCTAGTGTCTCGTCTCCAATGTCAAGTTAATGAGCCCTCCGGAGGGCCTTCTTGATAATCGCGACGGGTTCTTTGGTCCAGACGAAGGGTGTCGGGTGATCATTCCAGTGTTTGATGTGCCACTGAAGATGCGTGATCAACGCGCGCACCGTATCGAAGGACCCACGGCGCACCGACTTGCGCGTCAGGATACTGAACCAGGTTTCCACCATGTTCAGCCAGGAGGCTCCAGTCGGGGTGAAGTGAAAATGCACTCGGGGATAACCCTCCAGCCATGCCCGTACGTCCGGAGTTTTATGCGTGGACGAATTGTCGAGCACGACATGCAGATCTTGCCGCCGATCCTGTCGAGCCAGCACGTTCAGGAACCGCACAAAATCGGCGCTGGTATGCCGTGCGCAACACTCACCCACGACCGTGCGCGAGGCCACGTCCAGCGCGGCGTAGAGACTCGTCAGCCCGTTCAGACGGTAGTCATGGGTCTGCCGGGCTGGCACCCCTGACCGCAACGGCAAAATGGGTTGCGTTCGCTTGAGCGCCTGGATTCGGGTCTTCTCGCCCACACTCAGCACGACCGCGTGGGTCGGCGGATCCATGTAGAGTCCGACCACATCGTGGATCTTCTCCTCAGCGGCAGGATCCGTGCTGAACTTGAACGTCTCAATCCGGTGTGGCGTGAGGGCGTGGGCCTGCCAGATCCGATGGACGGTGCTATGCGACACGCCCACCGCCGTGGCCAACTCGCGCGCACTCCAATGGCTCAAGCCAGAGCCGGGTGGCTAGAGGATCCTCGCTACGATCTGTGCCCGCTTGCGCGGCGTGATGA
>DAINBR010000318.1:3136-4115 GCA_036732865.1 Bacteroidota bacterium
GGCCTGAGGTCCACGAGCCTGCCCGTTCCGGCGGCCTGATGCGCCACGGCGTCGGGATGACCGACGGGCGTCCCGACCGGGGTTTGTCGTCGAGCCGCGCAAGTCTCTCCCCGGCAAAGCGCCGGCGCAGACGACTGATCTGGACGGTGGCGTACCCCGTCATCCGAGCGACCTCCACTCCCAGCAGATTCTTGGCCATCAAGAGCACCACGCGAGCCCGTCGGCTCAGGCCAGACGGGACAGACGACGAGCGGTGCAGTCGCTCCAGTTCAGCACGTTCGACAGTCCTCAGAAAGATGGGGCGAGAATGGTTGGCCATGCGCCCTCCTGCGAGAGAGTGGACACGGCCCGTGTATTAACATGATTAATGATACGACACACTAGTGTGTCCCCATAACAGATAGTTATGTCGATCCGAAAAACATCGGCGGGCTGTTGTATTTCAACGTCGCATGAAGCAGCGTGTGGCAAAGCATCGATCCCCTGGGACGCTCCGTCTTTGCAACACCTGTGTGCACATGCTCGGCATTCGTACGGAGTAGAATGACAGATCGATAGATGACGACATCGCCTATGAATTCTGGGAATGTAGTCTCGTAGATTCCAATGCCTGGACAAACCTAACCACGGCGACCCTTCGGAATGTCGGCCAAGGCGTGACCTAATACCTTTTGGCAGCAAAGACACGGTCGGGGTGACAAGACGCGGAGGATAGCCACGTTGCACACAGTCATAAAGAAGCCTGGAGTTGAGATTCCTCCTTCGTTGCCATCAACCGGGAAGGAACCAGACATCGCTGCCGCGTCGGTTCCCGATACACTCGCGGCGCTCCAAGTGAACCCTGAGACAGGGCTCACGCGTGCTGAGGTGGACACTCGTCGAAAAGAGCACGGCTACAACGAAGTGCCCGAACAACAGGGGCATCCGGTCCTGAGATTCCTCGGGAAATTCTGGGGCGTGTCGGCATGGATGCTCGAAC
>DAINBR010000319.1:0-489 GCA_036732865.1 Bacteroidota bacterium
TGGATATGTACTCCGAATCGGTTTTAAAACTCTCAATGAAGAGTGCGAACACCGGCTCCACCATCAGAACCGAGACCTGGCCGACCACCAGACAGGCGGCGACAAGGCGCAACCTCCTGTCACTGAGCATCAGTTGAAGGTTCTGCCGCACAGTGTATTTCTTTCTTGCCTCCGTGGACGGCGGCGGCTCGGTGACAAGGAATATGACTATGAATCCCGCAATTGTGCAGAATGCGGCCGTGATGAAGAAAACCGGACGGTAACCGAAGAGGTCAGCCAATACCCCTCCGAAGAACGGCCCGAGCACCATCCCGCCCGCGGAAGCTGACTGCATGAGCCCCATCGCGTATCCCATCCGTTCCTTCGGCGTGGTGGTCGAGACCAGAGCAAGTGTTGCCGCGATGAACCCGCTGATGGCTCCTTGGAGAACGCGGAACATCAGCAGCTGCACCACGTTCTGCGAGAATCCCATGAGCAGCTGTGAAAGGG
>DAINBR010000319.1:499-4075 GCA_036732865.1 Bacteroidota bacterium
GGCCGCAAAAGAACCAAAATACTTTTTCGCTATCAGGAAAATCACAAGAATTGTTGCGGCGTTGAAAATTATCAGCCCTATATGAATCCCTGTTTGCGTCTGCCCGAAAATCGCCCGGATGACCATCGTCCTCCGCCCGTAGCGGTCACCGAGCGTCCCCCACAGCGGAGTGGCAATGAAGGAGAGTACAAACGGTCCTGCGAATACCAGGCCGCTCCAACGTGCGAGCTCGTTAGGATCGGTGACGCCGAGGGAACGGATGAAGAAAGGAAGGAACGGGACAACCAGGTTCATGCCGAGCATGGCAAGGAACTGAGTGCCCCAGAGTACATAGAGGTTCTTGCGCCAGGATTCCATCAATACAAAATGTACCGAATATGACGGGGATTTCCAAGACTGGGGGAACACGGGCCGGGCGCGCTGGGCATGGTATCAGGGAACCTCTTGCACTCCGCGCGGGTTCATAGCTCATACATATTCTCCACGGGGCTTACCATGAATACTCTGGCGGTACTACTCGCATCGTTGGTTGTTGCTTCCAGTGTGAAGGCACAGATGAAGATCGAACCGGCCGAATACAGGCAGGCCGATGCGGTATTGGAGGGGTTCATTGCTTACGACGCTGGTGTCACCACTCCTCGGCCGGGAGTGGTGATTGTGCACGATTATATGGGTGTCAGTGACTATGTGAAAATGAGAGCCGAGCAGATCGTCAAGCTCGGCTACGTCGCATTTGTCGCCGACATTTATGGAAAAGGCGTTCATCCCACGAGTCCGGAGGAAGCATCGAAGCAGGCAGGAAAATTCCGGCGCGATATCGCCTTAATGCGTGCCCGTGCCCAGGCGGCGATCGACGAGCTCAAAAAGCGGAGTGTTGTTGATCCGAAAAAGGTGGCGGCGATGGGGTATTGCTTTGGTGGTGGAGTAGCCTTGGAGCTGGCCCGGAGTGGTGCTGATATCGCGGGAGTCATCAGTTTCCACGGCAGCCTGAATACACCGAATCCAGAAGATGCAAAGAACATTAAGGGGAGTGTGCTGGTGTTGCACGGTGCCGATGACCCGCATGTCAAGGCCGAAGTCGTTCATGCATTCCAGGAGGAGATGAGAAACGCCAAGGTGGATTGGCAGTTTGTGAGCTACGGGGGGGCCGTCCATGCGTTTACACAAACAAAGGCGGGCAACGATCCTTCAAAGGGCGCCGCCTACAATGCGTTAGCGGACCAGCGCTCGTTCGAGGAAATGACGCGGTTCTTAAGGGAGATTTTCTCGCATTAGGCCGAAAAAGGGACAAGCTGAGGAAGGGGCGAGGAAGGGGTCAGACCCCCTGTGCACGACTTTGGGATGGGGGTCTGACCCCTCCGACGCTGGTGGAGTTGAAAACTTGAAGCAATAGTCCTATCTTTTAGATGTTCTCCAGGAACTCAACCCACCGCATGTTTGTTATTAGAGTGCGCGAAGAAGCGCATTTTTAGTGGTCTAAAATCGGACTTATTTGGTCCTATTATCCAGCATGGTACGCCTCTCAAAAAAAGTCGAATATGGGCTCATCGCTCTCCGCCACATGGCTGCAAGGCCTGCCGGGGAGATATCCACTGCGAAAGAAGTGGCCGAACGGTATGGAGTCCCTTTTGACCTGCTCGCAAAGGTTCTTCAGCGTCTTGGGAAGGCCGGTCTCATCGCCTCGCATCAGGGAATGAAGGGTGGCTATTCTCTCTCCAAAGATCCGCGTGAAATTCCAGTATCGACGATAATCCATGCAATCGAGGGAAGTGCTCCCGTCATTACACAGTGTCTTGCTGACGGGCCTCAGAGCTGTGAGGTTTTCGATGCGTGCACCATCAAGTCGCCCATGACAAAAGTGCAGGCGAATATCGACCGCGCATTTCATGATATGACGCTTTCGGAAATTGTGTGACGCCATGAGACTTCCTGTATATCTCGACAATCACGCAACGACACCGGTCGATCCCCGTGTGCTCGAAGCGATGTTGCCGTATTTCACGGAGCATTTTGGTAACGCCGCAAGCAAATCGCACGAGTACGGCTGGATGGCGGAAGCCGCAGTGGACGTGGCCCGGGCAGAGGTCGCCCGGCTCATCGGTGCAGAGAGCGACGAAATCGTATTCACGAGCGGAGCCACGGAGTCGGTGAACCTGGCGCTCAAGGGAGTGGTAGAAGGGCATCGTCGCAAGACCGGACGGGAAGAGATACACCTTGTGACGTCTGCGGTTGAACATCATGCCGTCCTCGACACCTGCACGTCGCTCGAACGGGCCGGCATCCACTGTACGGTGCTCCCCGTTGACCGGTTCGGACTGGTCGATCCTGAAGGGCTCGCCCGGTCCATCGGAACCGACACGGTGCTCGCAAGTATCATGTGGGCGAACAACGAGATCGGTACCATTGCACCGATGGCAGAGATAGCGGAGGTGTGCCGGAACAAGGGCATACTGCTCCATACCGACGCGACGCAGGCCGTCGGGAAGATCACAGTCGACACGAGGGCAATTCCGGTAGATCTTCTCTCTTTCAGCGCCCACAAGATGTACGGCCCGAAAGGGATCGGTGCGCTTTACGTACGAAAGAATGGCGGCCGGATCTCCGTCGCGCCTCAAATGGACGGAGGCGGGCACGAGCGGGGGATGCGTTCGGGTACGTTGAATGTGCCGGCAATAGTGGGATTTGGCAGAGCTGCGCGGCTGGCAATGAGTGAGATGGAAGAGGAAGCAAAGCGGATGACGGGAATGAGGGATCTTCTCGAGCGCATGATCCTTGACGTGCTTCCGGGAATCCGCATCAACGGCCATCCTGAAGAGCGGCTGGCGGGCAATGCAAGCATTACATTCCCCGGCAGGCGTGCCGATGCAATGATCCTCGCAATGAAAGATGTCGCCGTATCCACGGGTTCCGCGTGTAGTTCCGCAGTCCAGGCGCCGTCGCACGTGTTGCGGGCGATCGGGTTGTCAACTGCCGACGCGGCTGCAACCCTGCGATTCGGGTTGGGCCGATTCACCACAGAAGAAGAAGTCGTGTTTGCTGCACGGCGCGTCGCTGAGGTCGGAGGACGTTCCTCTCCGGCGGGGGAAGCATTTTACGCATTTGAACGTCAGGGAAAGCACCGATGAAACCAGTAGAGGTTGTACTGAACAATGAGCGGGAAGTGCTTGAGCACTTGAAAGAGCAATTCCCGGTTTTTCATCTCTCGAACATTTTTTTTCGTGACATCCAGTATGGCATTCAATCGTACCTGAAGGGGCGCAATCTGAAAGTCGATGGCCGGCTGGCGGAAGACATTGCGCATCAGTTCATCGCGCAACTCGAGCGGGAAACCATCCTCCGAAAGATCGACGAGCAGACCTGGATGGTGCACCTCGAAGCGTTTAAAACACCAACGGTGAAGAAATGAGCACCGAACAGTCGACAATCGAACAACTCGCGAACCAGGAGTACAAGTACGGGTTCGTTACCGACGTGGAGGCCGAGGCCGTACCGCGCGGGTTGAATGAAGATATCATCCGGTTGATCTCGGCGAAGAAGCATGAACCGGAATGGCTGCTGACGTGGCGCTTGAAGGCG
>DAINBR010000320.1:0-855 GCA_036732865.1 Bacteroidota bacterium
AGTTGCGCGGCGGCACTTTCAGTATCACTGATTCACTTGGGATACGTGAACCGGAGGGGGATCTGGCGTTCGATGCAGTGCGCTACAGCCGGTTGCGCGTGCAAGACTTGAACCTCGTGCTCTCGTTTCAAATGCGGGACACGGCATACGAAGCGGCACTGAGCCGGTTCACCTGCACCATAGCTCGGACGCCAATCCGGGTCCGCCAGCTCGCAGGCACATTCCACATAGCACCATCGGCTGTCAAGGTGACGGACATGAGAATGGTCACCGACAGTTCACGTTTCAGGCTTACGGCGGGAATAGTGGGAGCCGATATTCTGGGCGGTGTGGAATTCAGGGAGATGGAAAAGGTGCCGACAATTGTCGATTTGCGCATTGACCGGCTTAATTTCCACGAGCTGGGATGCCTCATCTCCGAGACGGCGTTTCTGGAAGGTACTATTGACGGAACATTGCATGCGGAAGGCCCGTTCGGTGCGCTCCAGGTGAATCCGTTGGATCTGCGTTTCGGTTCAAGCCGCATACAGGTGAAGGGTGCCGTACTCAACCTTCACGATCCGTCAAATCTCGCACTCAATCTCCAGATCGGCGAAACCGAGATTGATCCCGCCGATCCTTTGCGGTTGCTGCCGTCATTTGATCTGCCGGACTTTTCATATCTGGGACCGGTCACCCTCCAGGGGGCGTACCGCGGCACGCCGCTGAATTTTGTGACGCAACTGACCGCCCATTGCAGCGCCGGCAAAATGAAAACGGACGAGTTTGCCCTGCGCATCGGGGGGCCGCGCGCGTTGCAGTACCGGGGCACTGTCTATCTGCAGGGCGTAGATCTTGCCAGGCTCCTTGAGGATC
>DAINBR010000320.1:865-4070 GCA_036732865.1 Bacteroidota bacterium
GGAGAGCAACCTGAATGTACGTTTAGCGGTGGATGGCTATGGCGTTGAACCCGCACGGATGAACGCGATGGTCAACGCCTCTCTTGACACATCGACATTCCGGCACCACCCCGTCAGCCGCGCACAACTGCAGATGTCTGCTCGTAATCAGAAGCTGACCGGTACTCTGGGCTTCTCCATCGGGCCCACCACGGTGCACCTGGAGGGAAGTCTGGACTCGTTGAACGATGCGCGGCCGCCCTTTGCCGTCCACGGCGTTCTGGAGTCGTTGAACCTTGCCGAGTTCCTGGACGATTCGACGTACGACAGCGATCTGAACTGCGTCCTGGAGGCACAGGGCGCCGGAACATCGCTCTCCACGTTTGGTGGCAGTGTGGACATTGCATTCTCGACATCCCGGTATCGCGATTATCCGCTGTCGAACGAAAAACTGCGGCTTGAGGTAAGCCAGGACGATCCCGCGCACAAACGGATCGCCCTGACCTCACCCTTCGTCGAGGCGGCGGTAGAGGGAGCGTTTGAACTGGACTATTTCCGTTTGCTGTTGGAGTTCGAAGCGCAAAATGCGATACTTTCCGTGCGTGACCGTCTGACACCGTTCGATTCTACACTCGGCGCGATGACTGACACTGCGGCATTTCATGCACTGCGGCAGCAACTCTCGATCAACCCTGCGACACTCCGCTGCGAGTATCATGCCGAAGTAAAAGACGTGCGGCTGCTTTCGCTGATCCTCGGGGAGAGAGAGTTCAACGGAAGCGGAATCTTGCGGGGCACGCTCGAAGGGAACTACTACCGCCTCTCTTCGTCCACCCGCTTGAACCTGAAGGAGTTCTACTACGGCGACGCCGATTCCGGCATGCTGATCGAGGATGCCGAATGTCTCATCGAAACCAACAACCTCACTCCCGACCGATCCTTCGCCACAGCCGATCTGCATGTGAAGGGGGAAGCGAGAGTGATGAACATCAACCGGACCGAATTGGACAGTCTCGGGGTGGACCTCCGGATCGGCGACCGCTCCGCGGAGTTCAGCGGCCGGGGCGCGTTAAACCACCAGCTGCGCTGGGATGTCAAAGGAGATGCCCGGTTCCAGGGTGATTCCATCCTCTGCCGGTTCGGGTCCGTGGATGCCGCGTATGGCGATTATGAATGGGCTGCAGACAGCGGACTAACGTTGAGTCTCACGGGGAATGCAATCAGGCTTTCACAGCTTGTGCTGCGCCGCGGTCAGGAGGAAATCGATGCACGTGGGGCCATCCGGCGGGGAGGGGGCGTTGTTGCATCGCTCCGGGCATCCGGCATGCTGATGGATGATCTCCGCTTCTTCCTGAGTGAAAAGGAGACCTTGCCGGATGAGCAGTCATTCGGCGGGAGCGTGGACGCGACTGTGGTGATCGGGGGCTCACTCGACCACCCGGAATTCCATGCCACCGTCCGGTCCGACAGCATGGCCATCCGCAACGTTCCCTTCGGGACGGTCAACGGCACAGTCCAGTACCAGCGTGGACTTCTTG
Organism: Bacteroidota bacterium; assembly: GCA_036732865.1. Taxonomy (GTDB): domain Bacteria; phylum Bacteroidota; class Ignavibacteria; order UBA10030; family UBA6906; genus Fen-1255. The sequence goes on from DAINBR010000320.1 coordinate 2,383, forward strand.
CACTTGAGATCGAAGCAGGGGATCCTGCCCGGCTGGTGGCCGGCTTGCCGAGCGTTGCCATATCCGGGATCATTCCCATGTCCGTCGGAGGGGAAGCGATCGCTCCCGATCAAAAGATGGACATTTCGATCAAAGCGAAAGAGGCGCAGGTCAACATCCTGGATCCGTTGTTGCCGAATTTCAACCAGTTGACCGGAAGGCTGGACTGCGATCTGCACATCATGGGGACCGCCTCACAACCGCGCTCCACAGGGTCGTTGCACTTGAGCGATTGCGGATTCCTGTTCGAGGCGAACAACATGTACTACTACCTGGATGGAACGTTCAGCGCGGAGAACGACCGCATCCGGGTGGTGGATGCAACGATGCGTAATGTGGCCACCGACGAACGCGACGGACGAAAAGGGGAGGTGAAAATCGGCGGTGATTTTGCCCTCCGTGGATTCACGCCGGGGGACTTCCGCCTCTTCGCCACCGGGCAGCTGAATGTGGTGAAAGAATCGACGCGAAAATCGTCCCTCTCCATGTATGGAGATCTTTTTGTGGAGATCGGTCCGAAGGGATTGCACTTCACGGGAGAGGTCGACAACTCGCTTCTGCAGGGAGATCTGGTAATCCGGAATTCGAGCCTTGTATTTCCACCGACCGAACAGGTCGTTGCGGAAGAGTCAGCATTTTCGGTGCCCATCGTCGTTTTTGATGACACCTCCCGCTATGGTGAGAAGGTTTCCCTAACGGCTGCCGACAGGTATTTTGGCGGCGATCACCTGATCGGCGCCGCACGGCGCATTGACAATGGCATCAAGGGGGCAAAATCCTTCCTCGACGGGCTGCGCTACGATCTGGACATCGAGGCGACCGGAGGATCCACAGACATACGGATGGTGTTCAATCCGATATCGAGCGAAGAACTGGTGGCAACAATTGACGGACGTTTTTCGATTACGGAAGACGGCCGCCGCTGGCTTGGCGATCTTGCGGTCAGCCGTGCGTATTACAGTTTCTACCGGCGTTTTGACGCGGAGGGCAGGATCCGGTTCACCGGCGATTTTATGAACCCCGAGCTGGACATCACGGCATCGTATCGCGGTGTCCGGACCGTGCAAGACACTATCTCCGGCGACAAGAACGAACGGATCGTGGTGACGGTGATGATAACCGGTCCGCGGCGCGCACCGAAACTCAACATGTCAATGACCATCGACGATGTGGACTATTACTCGTACCGCGGGTTGAAGTCGAACGATGTGCAATCGGATGCCATCGGCTTCATCATCTACGGTTCATTCCCCCTCACCACCGCGGAGAAAGGGCAGTTTTCATCGGAGATGGACAGGACGCTGCGGCGCTCATTGTTGACAGGTGCATCGTCGCTGCTGACCGGCACATTGTCGGAGTTCTTGCGAACGCAGACGGGATTCATCAATTCGGTGGAGTTGAATTTCAATTCCGCGACAGGCCGGAGCGAATCGGCCGATATCCGTCTCAGCGGATCCGCGTGGAGCGGGTACTGGAAATACGGCGGCCAGATCCTGGACGATCCGTTCGGCAATGCCAATTTCAGTCTGCTCTATTCGTTCGGCTCGATCTTCAAAACGCCGTCGCTCCAGAATTTTATGATGGAGCTGGAAAGCAAAGTCGAGCGGGGATCATTCGGATCGGCGACGGACCTGCGGCGGACAAATTCC
>DAINBR010000321.1:0-4066 GCA_036732865.1 Bacteroidota bacterium
GCGCGCGCATATGATGTCGACGTGCACATTGCCGGCGATTCGGTCCGGGTGGTACACACGCAAACGACGGTCGCCGAGGATATCACGGCAATTGCGGACCATTCACTCGAAGATCGCCTCGCCCTGGTGTATCTCAAGAGTGGTGGACGGGCGCTCATCAAACTCCTTGCGGCCGAAGCGGCGAAAGCTAAACTCAAAGAGCGAACGAACAGCGATCTTGTGAACTTCCTCAGCTCACTTGCCATCGACGCCGCCATCGGTGCAACCGAACGGGCGGACGTCCGGTCGTGGCGGACATTGCCAGCCCAGATCCAGTTTGCCAGAATGGAACTGGCGCCCGGGTCATACAGAGTCACGGTCTCCGCGACTGACCACGCCTTTCGCATTGCCGCCGAAACAGTGACCGTACGACCCGGGAAGGTCACATTCTTCATTGTGGATGATATCCGCTAATCTCTCCTGACAAGTTCGATTGTGGTGGGAACCATAATTCAGGCTCTTGTGTTAAGCAATATATCGAAACGCACAAATCGCATTAATCGGACGAGATGAAGAAAATAGCCGTAATTGGATCAGGTTTTGGGGGGTTGGCGGAGGCAATCCGACTCCAGTCGAGGGGTTTCGCGGTCACAGTCTTTGAAAAACGCTCCCGAGTTGGTGGCCGTGCATACCAGCTCGTACGGGATGGCTACACATTCGATATGGGGCCTTCCTTGGTCACCGCGCCATTCATCATCGAAAGCGTGTTTAAAGCGGCTGGGAGATCGATGAAAGATTATCTCACCCTGGTGCCGCTGGACCCCTTCTACAGAATCTACTTTCACGACAAGACCCACCTGGACTATGTAGGAAGCCCCGAGAGGATGAAAGAGCAAATGGCGCGCTTCAATCCCGAGGACGCGCGTAACTATGACCGGTTTTTTGCGGATGTGAAGCCCATTTACGATGCCGTGATCACGGAGGGGTTAGGAAGTACCCCGTTCCTTACGTGGAAAGCATTCCTCTCCTTCGTGCCGCGAGCACTTGCCCTCGGGAGTCTTCGTCCCGTGTATGAGTTCGCGAGCAAGTACTTTCGGGATGAGCGCAACCGCTTTGCCTTTTCCTTCCACCCACTTTTCATCGGCGGTTCGCCGTTCCGGGCACCGAGCATATATGCCATGATTCCATACCTTGAGCGCGAGGCGGGTGTATGGTTTGCCATGGGAGGGATGTACAGCCTTGTACAGGCATTCGAACGGCTGTTCAGGGAATTAGGCGGCACGATCCAGCCCAATGCCGAGGTGCAGGAAATTGTAGTGCAGGATGGTCGCGCAACGGGTGTCCGTGTGCACGGAGAAGTGCATGTGGCGGATGCGGTGGTATCCAACGGTGACGTCCCGTGGGTGTACAAGAACCTGGTCCGGCCCGAGCATCGCCTCCGGCGCTGGTCAGATCGCGCGATCGACCGCCTGCACATTTCCATGAGTTGTTTCCTCCTGTATATCGGCGTCAAGAAGCAGTATCCGGAGTTGAAGCACCACACTCTTATCGTGAGCGAAAGATATCGTGAACTGGTAAGGGATATTTTCGATCGCAAGCGGCTTCCTGAAGACTTCTCGATGTACCTTCATGTACCGACACGGACCGACCCTTCGATGGCTCCCGCGGGATCCGACAGTATGTATCTGTTGATTCCGGTGCCGCATCTGGGAGCGGGCATCAACTGGGCGGAGGCCGCCGGGCCGTTGCGCGACCGGGTTCTGAAGTTTCTCGACGAGGACTTCGGCCTTAAGGATTTTCGTGAGAACATCGAGGTACTGGAGATGTTCACTCCGGAGGATTTCAAGAATGAACTGAATGCTCACCTCGGCAACGCGTTCAGCATCGAACCTCGCCTTACCCAGAGTGCACTGTTCCGCCCCCACAACCGGAGCGAAGTGGTGCGGAACCTCTACTTCGTCGGGGCGGGCACGCATCCGGGCGGAGGCGTGCCGGGTGTTCTGCTCGGTGCAGAAGCAACGGAAAAATGTATCCTCCAAGATTTTGCAGCCTGAAGTCACATCAAAGGTGCGTTCCATGCGGAAAACCATACTCTCTACGGTAGATGTCGCACGCCTCTTCGATGTCACCGAGACCACGGTCAAGCGGTGGGCGGACGACGGAACGCTTCATTGCCACAAGACACCCGGTGGTCACAGGAAATTCCCCATGCGCGATGTCATTGAATTCGCCGAGCGGAGCAAGTGCGAACCTGTCGGAGTGCTGTCCCTCCCCAAGGATGACGATCAAGGCACCGCAATTCAAATGGCGGTCATAGCGAGGGACTTTCGGACACTCGTCAGGATCTTTGTGGAAAAAGCTCTCTCCCCGGATCGCACGGATCTCTCGGTGTACTTTTCGTATCTCTACGAACACCGGTTCGCCCTCTGGGAAATCTGCGACAACATCGTGCGGCCGGGGATGACGGAGGTTGGCGAGTTGTTGGAGCGCGGTGAGATCGGTATCAACCAGGAGCACCGTGCCTCGTACGAGGTGCTGGACGCTCTGGCCCGGTTACAGGCGGGGATTTTTATCAAGCCCGACACCGGGAAGGCAGTGGTTTTAGCCTGCATAGCCGAGGAACTGCACGAAATCGGGCTCCGCACGGCTTCCTACATCTTCGAGGCCGAAGGGTGGACCACGCACTACATCGGGGCGCGTACTCCGCCGGCCGCGGTCGTGAGCGCAGTCGAAGAGTTGCGCCCGGGCATACTCGCGCTTTCGATGACCACCCCGGTGGAGTCGCAACGCTCCCTTGACGACCTCCGCCGGCTGACGCTGACCGTTCACGGCATGGGTGTTATCATTCTCGTCGGAGGAGCCGGTGTGCCGCAGAGCGTGCGGGAATTCCCGTCGGTGCATGCGGTTCTGTCGTCGGGGCACGATATCCTCGATTATCTATCACAAAAGGCCAATCCAGGTGAGGCGTCATGACGGTCACGGAAAACCCTGTCACGACCCATGAACACGCGCGTGAGATCACGCGCCGCTACGCCAGGACATTCTATTTCGCATCTTTTGCGTTGCCTCCGGAAAAGCGGCAGGCAGCATATGCGCTGTACTCCTTTTGCAGGCTAGTGGACAACATCGCCGATGAAACCACTGACCTCTCCTCCTCTTCCGACCGTCTGCAGCTGATGCGGCGCCATGTGGATGACGTGTACGCCGTTGACCGGGAACCGCCGCACCTGTCGGTGCTGCAGGAAACAGTGCACAGATTCGGCATTCCGAAAGAATACCTCCTCGACCTGATCGATGGTGTGGCGATGGATATTGCCGGAATGCGCCCACAGACGTTCGAGGATCTGAGGATTTATTGTTATCACGTGGCTTCCGTGGTCGGGCTCATGATGACCAAGATACTGCAACCTGACAGCGATGATGCGCTCCCATGTGCGGAGGATCTGGGGACGGCCATGCAGCTCACGAATATCCTGCGCGACGTCGGTGAAGATCTCAAGATACACCGGGTGTACCTCCCGGCCTGCGAAATGGACGCGTGGGGGGTCACGGAAGACGATCTCCACGGGCCCCGGGTGACCCCGGCGTTTCGTGACTTCATGCGTTTCCAGATCTCGCGTGCCCGCGATTTCTATGCAAAGGCAAACCTGGGAATCATGTTGTTGCCCGATGATGGCTCGCGGTACTGTGTCAGACTCATGAGCGACCTGTACAGCCGCATCCTCCGCGCCATCGAAGCAAACGACTATGAAGTGTTCAGGCGGAGGGCTCATGTCCCGCTTCCGTCCAAGCTTCTTTTGGCCGTGTTGGCTGCCGTGCGCCGGCAGGGCATGCCGTACTTCTTGCTGGATCGGACGCGGCGGGAGGCGGTGCGGTTAGAGACCGGCCGGCGTCGTCAGTCTCTTGCTGCCTCGGCACTCACGATATGACGCAATAGATAATGGAAATCACGATGAACAGCCCCATACACGGCGAGCAATGGGACGCCCATCTCCGACAAAGCGTCGGCCAAACCATTGCTGCAGTGATAGACCAGATCGAAACCCCGGCGCTTCGCGAAATCATTGAACGGTTGACTGCCGGCGGC
>DAINBR010000322.1:0-4056 GCA_036732865.1 Bacteroidota bacterium
CTGAGAATCTCCAAGCAGATCCCTAAGTTCTTCGGCACCACAGCGACGGTCTACATGGAAGTGTTCAATCTTTTCAACGACAGGATCTACAACTACAATTATCTCTTCAACACCGCGAACAAGGTAGATCAGAACGCAAACCTGGCGAACTACGAAAACTTCGCGTGGGATGACCCGGAGCACGGTGTGCTCTACTGGGATGACCAGAATATTGGCAGCGCCTATGGCGTGAACCATGAGTTCCTGCTATATGAGAATGCGCCACGGTCATACTATTTTGGCATCGCCATCGATTTCTAACCCACGAACACGCATCGCAGGAATCTCACGATGAAACGAATCGCACATATCAGTCTCGCAGCAGTCCTGATCGCCTCTGCGGCTCTCTCGCAACAGCAGCGCGCGTTCGAGACGCACACGCGCAGCATGCTCCGCCAAACGATCTACAATACCGGCGAACTGGGAAGGGCCCTCGAAGGGTCGAACTCCTCCACCGTCGGTATCGGCGAGCAGACCTCCGCCTTGGAGTGGCCGCCCAATTCAAGGGTGACCCTCGACGGGAAGCTTTATTTCGGCCAGCATAACGGCCAGGGATCCGGGCTCGTCCTGAGAGCCAAAGTGGGCGACACCTACGAGTTCCGGGCATGCGGCGGCATAACTGACGGCTCGGGCAATGCCACCGCAATAGCCGGGGTGTACGTTCTCCCCGGAGAAATCACGCGCACGGAGAACTATCCGATCCGTGCCGATGGCTCACTCAACCCCGCCTGGAATCCGGATGAAGCGGAGGAGGTCATTGTTGCGAAGTACCGGACCACACCGCCGATGAATATTGAAGTCACACAAACGAGCCGCGCTTGGAGCTATCCGGGATACGACGCATTCATCATTTACGAGTACGACATCGTCAACAACGATGCAATGGATTACACTGACGGCTTCGTCATGTCGCAGAACGCGTTTTCCCCGTCGGCGTTCGGACTCATGAGGAAGTACGGCGTGTGGAACGAATCGTCTACCACCAGCCGCAGCAGGGAGGAGTACGCACGGTACAACTACTCCCGCATAATGACCTATGTGCATCCCCGGGACGGTTTCCCTGAGGATCTGTCAAACAGCGCAGGGACATCATACTTCGCCGATTGGTCGACACCGGGTAACCGCGGGGCCCTGAACTCCCCGCAGGCCATCGGCGTGTTGCCGCTCCATTATGACTACGAACATCTCCAGCCAAAAAGTCAGACGACGTATGTCGTCGGTGACAGCGCCCGCGTTTGGGATGCCAATGGGAAGTTCAAACAACCCTACGCCACAGAGACCAACAGCAACCGCAACCAGGAAATGAGCAGGACCATCGAGCGGGGACTGGATATCAACGTGCACAATCCACAGGCAATCAACTGCGTAAATGTGAGTGTTTCCGCAACTGGTGACTCCGCCAACTGGTCGAGGGCCTATGCCCCGTACGCTTTCGCCCCCTTCCCGGGTGCAATGGTGGACGAGGCAGCGAACGCCGCGTTCCGCCAGTATTGGCACGGACGCATGAAGCCGCGTGCATCATCCGCCAGCGGATACACCGGTGCGTTTTTCCACTATATGTCATTCGGTCCGTACATCTTCAAGAAAGGCGAACACATCAAGTTTGCGATCGCGCACGCTGTGGGGTACGGTCCGGGCGCAGCAGCAGACAGTGTCTGGAGAGATGGCGGAGGATCCAACTCCTCGACAGTCGGTTTCTTCAACCCTGTTCCAAGCTGGTACGATGAGCTGACGTATCCAGGGCTCTCCGCCATCTCGGGAATCACCACGATGGGGAGCAAGTATTTGCAGACACACGAGCTGCCCTGGTACGTGTCGGCAGGCAAGGGGATTTCATCGGCCGATACGTCAAAGGTCATCTCCCTCCGCGATGCCGCCGACCGGGCAATTCAAATGTACACCGGCAGGCCGCTGACAAAGTATGATGGTATTCAGTTCAAGCCGGAAAGCACGGCGGCCAGCGGGTCGTACCGCACCAGCTATATCCCGTATCCGGCCCCTCTCGCCGAAGTGCTGGATGGTGTCGACACAAAGAACAGAGTCATATGGGGGCCGCAGGTGGAGGACTTCAGGAACCTTCCTGCGGCGCAAGCTGCTGTGGCGACCGGACGCATACGCGCCGGCCTGAAACACTATCTGGTGCTGAAATCGCCTGACGGACTGGGCCCCTGGTCTGTGCTCGACAGCGTCCGGGTCAGAGACTCAAAGTACTTCAACGCGGACCCTGACTATCCCAATGAGTACGTCTACCGCGACGGCGCCAGCATCCTCAGCGAGAATTACTACTACTGCGTTGTTTCCGTCGATTCGCTGGGCGGAAAGAGCGGGATGACGAACATGATCTATCACGCGACACAGAAGGGTGCCGTGAGCCAGCTTGGAGGCAAACTGTACGTTGCCCCGAATCCGCTGATCATTAGCAGCAACTTCGGCGGATCGACGAGGGAAGGCGATATCAACGACAAGATCGGGTTCTACGGACTGCCAAAGCGGGCGAAAATCCGGGTCTTCTCGTACAGCGGTCAGCTTATCGGAGAGATCGACCATTCGGCCAACGTCTACTCGCATGAGTGGTTCCAGATTTCACGCAACAGCCAGAGAATAGCGGCAGGTGTCTATTTCTACGTCGTTGAGGACCTCGATAAGGGGACAACGGCGACTGGCAAGTTTGTCATCATTCATTGACAAAGGATATGACAGCAATGAAAAGGGTCATGTTGTATCTCTTGCCGCTCATTCTGCTCAGCGTGTTCTCTCTTCCTGTGCTCGCGCAGAAAGTCGGCAGCACATCGATGCAATTTCTGAAAGTCATGCCCTGCGCCCGGGCAACAGCCATGGGCGAAGCCTACAGCGTGCTTGCTACGGGGGCCGAGGCGGTGTTCTGGAACCCCGCGGGCATCGCCGATCTCCAGAACCGCAGTACACGCACCACCGAAGCATCGCTCTCGTATGTGCGTTGGATCTTCGACACACAGCAGGGAGCGCTCGGGATCGCGACATCCCTTGGCGGTTGGGGATCGGTGGGCGTGCAGATCCAATACATTGATTTCGGCAGTATCGACGAGGCAATCTGGAGTTCGCCTTACAAAGATGATACCCAATACCCGGGTCTGACAGGCAGGACGTTTAGGCCGTTCGCATATATGGTCGGCCTGACCTATGCCTATCAGCTCACCGACAAATTCTCCACGGGTCTGACGGCGAAATTCGCTCACGAGTCTCTCTACAACGGGAGCGTTGTGGCCACGTACACCAGTCAGGGAGATGCCGTGAATGTGAATACCTGGGCGGACGGGATCATGTTCGACTTCGGTCTGCAGTACAACACGGGCTACCGGTCGATCAGGCTTGCGGCATCAGTCCAGAATTTTGGACCCAATGTCACCTATACCAAGAAGGCGGATGCGTCCCCCGTGGATTACGAACCCGAGACCAATGCGATCCCCCTTGCGCTGCGGGTCGGGATCGCCGCCGATATCGCCGGTCCGAACCCACTGCTCCTGGAAAGCACGGAGCACCGGCTCAGCGCGGCCTTCGATTTATTCCAGCCGAACGACTATGAACAGCAGGCGCATATGGGCGTTGAATATGAGTTCGCCGGCATCGTGGCATTCCGCGGCGGATACAAGTTCAACTATGATGCGGATGGAATTACGGCGGGCGTGGGTGTCAAACAAAACGTCGCCGGAGCACAGCTCTCCGTCGACTATAGCTACGGCGCCCTCGAGTTCCAACTTGGCAATGTCCACCGCATTAGCATAGGAGCGGGATTCTAATGAGACGGTCATTGAATGTATACGTAATTGCCGCGGTTGTGTTCCTCTGCGTGTCCGGGGTGCAGATGCTCTTTGCACAAGGATATGATACGCCGCTGACCATTCAGGGTTTGCACCGCACTACGCTCCAGTCAGCCGCGTCACGCGGAGCCGGCGGAATCTCCATCGGCCTGCACAATAACGTCTCGTTGATGTTCACCAATCCTGCCATGCTCCAAAACCTGGAGAGAATCCAGGTGTC
>DAINBR010000323.1:0-4045 GCA_036732865.1 Bacteroidota bacterium
GCTCGAGCTTCACAGGCCCGCTGATGTGTGCCCCGCTACTCCACTCCACCCAGATGCCCGGCGGCAGCCAGACCCGCCGCGCGGCAACCTGACTGATCGTGTCAACCGGAGCCGCCACCGGCGCCACAATCATGTCGCTTCCAAAATAGTACTGATCGGTCGACTCATACGCCTCCGGTGCTTCGGGGTGTTCATAATAGAGCGGACGAACGACGGAAATTCCTTCATCATAGGCACGGCGGGCGGCTGTGTAGATGTACGGAATCATGGCATACCGCAACCTGTACGTCTCACGCATCGCTGGGAAGTACTCGTGCGGGTATGCCCATATCCGCCGCTCCGCACCGGGGTTTTTCGTCGTATGGGTGCGGAGTATCGGGCTGAACGCGCCGAACTGTAACCAACGGGTGTACAGTTCGGGGCCTACCACACCGGGCATGTGACCGCCGATGTCGTGGCTCCAGTAACCGAACCCTACGTTTGCAGCCGTCGCCGTGAAATAGGGCTGGAATGCCAGCGATTCCCAGACAGAGATGGCGTCTCCCGAAAACCCCACCTGATACCGGTGATTTCCCAATCCTCCCCAGCGATGGAACAACAATGGACGTGCCCGGTTCTGCCTCTCCATGTCCGAAAAGAAAACGTAGTTCAGCCACCATGTCGGCGTGACGCCCGGTATCTTGGTCGTTCCCCACTGCTGCCAATCGAGCCACCAGAAATCAATGCCGCGTTTCTCAAGCGGGTGAATGACGTGCTCAAAGTAGTTGAGCGCGAAACGCTTATCAACGATATCAAACGGGACGTATTTTTGGGTTGCAGGATCAATCCCCATCGCGCGCGCCATTGCCGGGTATTGTTCCTCATGTGGTTGAATCCCCGAGGCAGGATGTATGTTCAGCGTGGACTTCAGGCCGTGATCTTCACACCAGCGGAGGAAGGCGTCAGGATCGGGGAAAAATGCAGGATCCCACGTGTACCCCGTCCATCCGAGCCGTTGGCCCGCCTGGTCACGGACATCCTTGTCCCACCTCTGGTTGAAGGTGAGGTGCCAGTCCATGTCAACGACGAGTACATCGAGGGGCACGCCATGCGTGCGGAATTCTCCCACGAGCTGCCGGAGTTCACTATCCGTGTATGCCCAATAACGCGACCACCATGATCCGAACGCGAATCGCGGCGGCATGGGGATCTTCCCGGCTACCCGTATGAAGTCACCGAGCGCATCTTTGTAGGCGTGACCGTAACCGAAGAAATACCAATCCTGCCGCCCCCCTTCCGGCCTGCGCATCACCCACTGCCAGTCGCTGCTGTCGAACAACTGACTCTGCGTGTCATCTACAACTACCCACCCGTCACGCGAGAGGAGTCCGGGTTCAAGGGGCGTCGACCCTTTCACCCCGTCAAGTGTCCTTGTGGTCCCGAACAAGTTGGCAGTGTCTTTCATCCCGGGATGCCACGTCATGGCCCTTCCGATCTCCGGACTACCGGTATCGCCCCTGAGGAGGACGCGGACGCTGAGATTATCCTCGGCGAACCGGCCACTGTTTTCCCGGTACCGTAGCGTGAGACGCTCTGTCTCGATTTCTACCCAGCCGTTGTCCCGGCGCGTGTTGAATTTGGGTACTGGAAGCCGCCGAGTAAGAAACACAAGCGATGCATGATCTTCAAACACGGTGCCGGCCGTCCACTCCATCCTCAGGAGCCGGGACGTCAGGATTGTGAACCGGGCATTCCCGCTCTTCACCATGGCAGCATCATCGGCACGGGGATCCGCCACTTCCCCCGCGTTCATCGTGCTGGCAATCATCATCATCATGACCACGGGGCTCCATGTGTTCCACGCGATGCGCGCCATGTTTTTCATGGGAAGATCCTACATTCTGGTTCCTGACATCTTTTCATTTCGGGAGGATCACACCGGGACGATGGGAAAATAACGGGCATTGGCTGCGCGCGCGACGGCGAAAGCGCAATATGCAAAGAACGGCGCGACAAAGACGTCGATGCTGTAGTGGGCGTGCTGCCACAGCACGCACGCCGCCACGCCGGTTGCACAAAGGAGGAATGCCGCACGTGATGTCTTCGAAGGCATCACGAGAAAAAGCAGGAACAGCGTTGAAGTGTGACCGGAGAAAAAAAGGTCCTTCGTGAGCACTGTGCCGGTCCCGAAGAGTTCAACAACTGGGTCCCGTAAATCTATCGTCGCCGCGGGCGGATCCAACGGCGTCAACGCCATGGCGATGATGCGAAACACCACCATAACGATGTATGATTGGAATGCGAGCACGCACCGTTCGGGGTAGCGTGACAGCAGCAGGATGCCGCCGGCGATTCCCGCGTAGATGAATCCGAACGTCACCCAGTTGAGATCTTTCGGGCTGAAGAGCCTCAGGAGCGGGTCGTCGAGCACGCTTCCGGGACGCATTTCCACAGCGAGAAGGAAGCGCGTGAGAACGACCAGGATGACCACCAGAGCCGGCACGGTTATGAACACGCGCAGGCGAAAGCCTCTGGCGAGCCAGGCGGCTCGCCAGAGACCAGAGACAGGAGCCAGAGTCATAAAAAAAGCTATGAACTCTGCAATCGAAAGTCAACGACTCGATTTTCTCGTGAGGCAACAGGCGCCTTAATCGGGCTGCACCTCCGGAATTGCCTCGGCGGGCCGCGGCTTCCAGGGTGCTCGTGCAGCCCATGCGACCCGTTTGAACAGTGCAGGCAAGCGGCTCCGCAGCCCATCCACCTAGGTGTAAACGACAGGCACGAGCACAAGCGTCAGCAGCGTTGAGCTTGTGAGGCCTCCGATGACCACCACCGCCATTCCCTGCCGCATCTCCGAACCGGATCCGAGGGCAAGGGCCAGTGGCATCATCCCGAAGATCATTGTCGCGGTGGTCATGACGATCGGCCGGAGTCGGGTCTTTCCGGCCTCCAGCAACGCCTCATGCATGGCCAACCCGCGAGAACGCAACGTGTTGGTGAAATCCACGAGCAGTATCGCGTTTTTCGTCACCAGTCCCATCAACATGATGATGCCGATCATGCTGAACATGTTCAGCGTCGAGCCTGTCAGCGCAAGCCCCCCCAACGCCCCGACCAGGGCCACGGGAAGCGCGAACATGATGGTGAAGGGGTGAACATATGACTCGAAGAGACTGACCATGATGATGTACACGAACAGAATGGCCATGCTCAGGGCAATAGTCATATCGCTGAACATATCCCGCATATTCTCGGTATCGCCGCCATAGAAGACTCGCACGCCCGCGGGGATCCCGGCCGCGTTGATTGCTTGCTCCACTTCAGCGTTCACCTGCCCCAGCGGCACTTCGCCCGACATGTTTGCCGCAATCGTCACCAACCGCTCACGGTCCTTGCGGGAAACAACCGAGGGCCCCTTTCCATAGAAGATGTTCGCTAGCTGACTGAGTTGCACCGACTGGCCATAACGATTAATCAAGGTGATATGGCCGACATCCTCGGCACGAGTGCGGCTAGCTTTGTCGAAAACCACGCGCAGGTCGAATTCCGTGTCCCCTTCCAGGAACTTGGTGGGGAGATCTCCCTCGATTGCCGCACGCACAGCGAGACCCACCTCTGCGAGAGTGAGTCCCATCCGTGCCACCTTATCCCGGTCAACTTCAATCTTCACTTCGGGTTTTCCTTCCTCCCAGGAACTCGTAACGTCCGCCGTCCCCCTGGCCCCGATGACGATCCCCTTTACCTGTTCCGAGAACGCCACGACTTGCTGGAGATCGGGCCCCATGATCTCTACCTGGAAGGGAGCCGCGTTGGCCATACCCCACATGCCGATCGTGCTGAAGCTCGTGGTCAATCCGGGAATGTCGCTGCTCTTGTGCTTGATATCCATCATGATAGCACGCGTGGATCGCGGGCGCTTCCGCTTGTCCACCAGTTTGACCTGTACCTGACCGAGATTGGATTGATTGGCGTTTTTCCACTGGCTTTGCTGGTAACCGGTGGTGCACAGGTACCGCTCGACTTCAGGCATCGAAGCGACAAGCTTCTCCACCTCGCGCACGGCCTG
>DAINBR010000324.1:0-4043 GCA_036732865.1 Bacteroidota bacterium
AACATGTTCGAATTCTGGGACTGGGTTGGTGGGAGGTACTCGCTCTGGTCCGCAATTGGTCTTCCCATCGCGCTGGCGGTAGGGATGGATCGCTTTGAAGAGCTTCTCGCCGGTGCATACGCGATGGACGAACATTTCCGTGCCAGCCCCATCGAACGAAACGCCCCGGTGCTTCTCGCGCTGATCGGTGTCTGGTACGTCAACTTCTTCGGTGCCGCCAGTCATGCCATCCTGCCGTACGACCAGTATCTTCACCGGTTCCCCGCATATCTGCAACAGGGAGATATGGAAAGCAACGGGAAGCGAGTGGCCCGTGATGGCACGGTGGTGGACTACGCCACCGGGCCGGTAATCTGGGGGGAACCCGGGACCAACGGCCAGCACGCTTTTTTTCAGCTGCTGCATCAGGGGACCCATCTGATTCCGTCGGATTTTCTCGTGCCGGTGATCAGCCACAATCCGATCGGCGATCATCATGCCATCCTGCTGGCGAATTGCTTTGCGCAGACTGAAGCGTTGATGCGCGGGAAGACCGAGGCCGAGGCCCGTCAGGAGCTGCAGCGTGCAGGAGTCGCCGGAGAGCAGCTCGAACGCCTTCTCCCGCACAAAGTCTTTCCCGGCAACCGGCCGACGACGACAATCCTGTTCAAACAGCTCACGCCGCATACCCTGGGCTCGTTGATCGCGCTCTACGAACACAAGATCTTTGTGCAGGGTATACTCTGGTCGATTAATTCATATGACCAGTGGGGGGTGGAACTCGGCAAACAGCTTGCGAAGACGATTCTTGCCGAGATCGCATCGCCGGCAGAGCCGTCCGCTCACGATGCGTCCACGCTCGGGCTGCTGGCGTTTGTCCGTTCGCACTCCGGCAATTGAAACTCTCACATTTTTTCCGTTTTTTGATATAATTGTCTCCACAAGAAACATCCATTTCCCCTGGACCTGAAAACGTGCCCGCTGATACTCCTGTAATCCCCCGCCATCCCCAGCAATCGGAACTCGATGCACAAAGCATCACAACACTTCGCTGCCTGGCAATTGATGCAGTTCAGAAAGCCAGGTCAGGCCATCCGGGGATGCCTATGGGCATGGCTCCGGCGGCGTACACGCTCTGGACCAGGCACTTGCGGCACAATCCCGTAAGCCCCCGCTGGGCCAACCGCGACCGGTTCGTGCTTTCCGCCGGCCACGGGTGCATGCTCCTGTACGGACTGTTGCATCTGACCGGGTATGACCTCTCGCTCGACGAAATCAAGAATTTCCGGCAGTGGGGAAGCAAGACTCCGGGGCATCCTGAATTCGGTCATACGCCGGGCGTCGAAGCAACCACGGGTCCACTCGGCCAGGGCATTGCCACGGCGGTCGGGATGGCAATTGCCGAACGGTATCTTTCCGCATATTTCAATCGTGAGGGATTTCCGCTTCTGGACTACCGTACCTACGTCATCGCCGGCGATGGGTGTATGATGGAAGGTATCTCGTCGGAAGCCTCGTCACTCGCAGGGCATCTCGGCCTGAACAAGCTCATCGTCCTGTACGATGACAACAGGATTTCCATCGATGGCCCGACAACACTCTCCTTCAGCGAGGATGTGGCCCTGCGGTTTGAGGCGTACGGATGGTACGTGCAAACAGTCGGTGGAGACGGGAATGACCTTGCGGCGATTGAAGCGGCTATCATTGCTGCGCAGGCGGAGAAGAACCGGCCCTGCCTCATCAAAATCCGGACGCACATCGGATTCGGGAGCCCACACAAGCAGGACACGGCGGAGGTGCACGGGTCGCCGCTCGGAGACGAGGAAGTGTCGCTCACAAAACAGAGTTATGGATGGGATCCCGCGCTGAAGTTTCACATACCGGCGGATGTGCTGGCGCATTTCCGTGAGGCCGTGGCGCGAGGCGCGCAGGCTGAAGCCGAATGGAGGTCGCTCTTCGGGCGCTATGCACAGGCCCATCCGGAGCTTGCGCAAGAATTCACCCGCGCTGCAGAACGTAAATTGCCCGAGCAATGGGGAGACATCTGGCGCACGTCGGCGCCGAAATTTGATCCGGCAGCTTCCATCGCCACACGGGAGGCCCAGGGGAAAGTGCTCGATGCCATCATGCCGAAGCTGCCTCTTGTGATCGGAGGCTCGGCCGACCTGACGCCGTCAAACAACACACGCTTCAAAGGTGCCGTCGATTTCAGTCGTGACAATCCTGCCGGCCGCTACATTCGCTTCGGCGTTCGTGAACACGCGATGGGGGCAATCCTGAACGGAATTGCGTTGAGTGACATGGTGGTTCCCTACGGTGCCACCTTTTTTGTCTTCCTGGACTACATGCGCGGGGCGGTCCGCCTCGCGGCGGTATCCCGCTATCCCGTGATTTTCGTGTACACCCATGACAGCATCGGTCTTGGTGAGGATGGTCCGACGCATCAGGCGGTGGAACAGTTCGCGTCACTGCGTGCGATGCCGGGCATCGTTGTCCTGAGGCCGGCAGATGCCACAGAGACCGCAGCCGCCTGGAAATTCGCACTGGAACACCGTGACGGACCTGTTGCCATCGCATTGACCCGTCAGAAGGTTCCCGTGATCGACCGCAACCGCTTCGCGTCAGCGGACAATCTTGAGCGGGGAGCGTACGTCATCGCCAGTGGCGTGAACCCACAGGTGCTGTTGATTGCCACAGGATCCGAAGTGGCTCTGGCCATGCAGGCGTACGACCGCCTTGCCGCGGAGGAAATCTCTGCACGCGTGGTGAGCATGCCTTCGTGGGAACTGTTTGAACGGCAGTCCCGGGCCTATCGCGACGTGGTGCTTCCACCGGAGATCAGTGCCCGTGTGGGAATCGAGGCCGGAGTGCGCACTGGGTGGGAGCGGTATATCGGCGTGCGGGGGGAATTTGTCGGTATGTCTTCATTTGGAGCATCGGCCCCGTTCGAAGCGGTGTTTGCCGGCTTCGGGATAACGGTCGATGCAATAGTGGACGCAGCGAAAAGGGCAATGGCATGAAGGTGGCAATTGCGGGCGATCACGCCGGTTTCCGGTTGAAGCAATATATCCTGGAACGGCTCAAAGCGGCGGGGTTGGAAGTCCGGGACCTCGGCTGCTTCGATGAGACACCGTCGGACTATCCGGATTTTGCGAGGATACTGGGGGAGGCATTGACCAAGGGTCAGGCTGAGCGCGGACTGCTTGTGTGCGGGAGCGGCGTGGGTGCGAGTGTGGCTGCCAATAAAATCAAAGGAATCCGGGCCGGCCTCTGCCATGATGCCTATTCGGCACGGCAGGGCGTCGAGCACGATGACATCAACATTCTGTGTCTCGGTTCCCGTGTGATCGGCACCCATCTCGCAATGGAGATTGTGCACGCATTTCTCGGTGCGAGTTTTTCCTATGAAGACCGCCATGTGCGACGCCTGCAGAAGGTGGTCGACATTGAGCGACTGCAACGGTGAATCAGGAATGAGGAGTTCATGAATCGCTTATATCAGCTGGCTCATCTCGGTCAGAGCATCTGGTTCGACAACATCAACCGGTCGCTCCTGACAGGGGGCGGCCTCCGACGGATGGTGGATGAAGGGCTGCTGGGGGTAACTTCCAATCCGACAATATTCGACAAGGCGATTTCGGGAAGCAAAGACTATGATGCTCAGATCGCTGCGCTCGTGAGGGAGTCCCCCGGGATCACGGCGCCGGATGTCATCCGTGCCCTCATGGTGGAAGATATCCGTGTCGCTGCGGACATCCTGTCACCAGCGTACGCGGAAACACACGGACGGGACGGCTATGTGAGCGTCGAAGTGACGCCGACCAAGGCGCACGATGAAGCGGCGACGGTAATCGAAGTGCGAGAACTCTGGGCGCTGGTGAACCGCCCGAATGTCATGATCAAGATCCCCGCCACGCGCGAAGGGTTGCCCGCGATCGCGCAGGCGATCAGCGAAGGGATCAATATCAATGTGACGCTGATATTTTCCGAACAGCGGTACCGTCTGGTCGCCGATGCGTATATGACGGGGCTGGAACGGCGGCTGCAGGCCGGTGGTTCGCTGG
>DAINBR010000325.1:0-4016 GCA_036732865.1 Bacteroidota bacterium
GATTTGAGAAGCGTGCACGCAAGCCCAGGGAGAAGGCAGTTACAGTCAGCCTGGATGAAGCGGAATATGCGAGCAGGCTCTATGACAAATATCTGAACTACCTCGAGGCCATAGGTGCGGGGATGCCACGAGGCCCGCTGACCGAAAGAGAGAGGAAGTTCCTCGAAGATGTTACGGGCAGGATGGCGCATCATGGCAAGGTGGTTGTCCCTCCGACCAGACAATCCTGACATGCGAGACTACCGCTTTCGGGGGGAACAATATCAGTGGTAGGACGTGTTGCATGAACAAGGTAGGGCCTGTAAAGGCCTGGGCAAGGGTTGTGAGTCCAACTGAGAGGGAGGGCTGTCGATGAGAATCCATGAAGTGTTTGGGAGGTTGATTGGACGCAAGCCTCAGAAGAAGGCGGACACAATAAACCAGGAAGAAGATGTAGAAGACGAAGAGGAATATCGTGACGAGTTTTTCGTCCAATTCCTTAATCACAAGGAGCCAGTTGGGGGAGATCCGTCGAACACGCCCACCGAGAAGGAAGAGGAGCCGCCTGCTGATTTCGCGGGAAGGATGGGACACCGGGGAAACCGCAGGAGTGAGCCTACGGAATAGGGCCTCAAGTGGCCCATCCAGGGCCGTGAATCCCACAAAGAGGAAGGCACGCGAGTGAGAATCCATGAAGTTGTTGGGGGGCCTGACCGCAAGCCACAGGAGAAGGCCGACACAGTCACCGAGGAAGAAATCGAATGTGCTGACCGGCTCTACGCCAGATACCAGAACTACCTGCTCGCGCTCGGCACGGACACCCCGCTGCACCCGCTGCTCAGGAAAGAAATGGATTTCCTTATCTATGTCATCAACAGTCTGGCTCTTCATGGCAATGGGCTTAGGCTGCCGATCAAGTCTGACGGGCCGTCAAGAAGTAGGACCTGAGCGGAGCACTTGCATTTGTCAGGATGCTCCCGTAATCTTCGGGTGCCTGGAAGAATTGTCGTAAGTATCCCGCCCAAAAGCGGGAAAACCCTTCGCGTGGGAACAGGTATGACAGACACCTTGGGCCCCACCCGGAGGGTTTTTAAGTTTCGCGGGTTACTGTGGCTTCCGTTTTTTCGTTGCGTTTCAGGACGGTCGTTCGTATATTGCTAATCCATGGGCGGTTAGCTCAGTTGGTTAGAGCGCTACCTTGACATGGTAGAGGTCACAGGTTCGACTCCTGTATCGCCCACAAAGAGGACGATCGTCCCCCAGGAGGGACGATTTTTTTATAACCTTCAACTGAATGAGCCAGATCAACATCACACTGCCTGATGGTTCGGTGCGCGCGTACGATAGCGGCGTGACCGGACGGCATATCGCCGAGAGCATCAGCATGGGGCTCGCGCGCGAAGCGCTCGCCGTCCTCGTGAATGGTGAGACACGGGACCTCGCGCGTCCGATAGCAGACGACGCCGAGGTACGTATCCTCACATGGAAGGATGACCAGGGTCGGCATGCCTACTGGCACAGTTCCGCCCACCTGATGGCGGAAGCCGTCGAGTTGCTCTTCCCCGGCGCAAAATTCGGCATCGGTCCGGCGATTGAAACCGGCTTCTACTACGACATCGACCTCGGTGAGCACTCGCTCACGTCTGATGACCTCGTGAAAATCGAGGAGCAGATGCGGAAGCTTGCCCAGGAGGACTCTCCCTTTGTGCGCGAGAACCGTGACTGGCACGATGCGGTGGACTACTTCACGAAGAAAGGTGATCAGTACAAGCTCGAGTTGTTGGAGGGATTGCGCGGCGAAGCAATTTCGTTCTATCACAGCGGCGCCTTCACAGACCTCTGCTCCGGTCCCCATATCCCGTCGGCCGGACGGATCAAAGCGATCAAGCTGTTAAGTGTCGCGGGGGCGTACTGGCGCGGCAATGAAAAGAACAAGATGCTGCAACGCATCTACGGCGTGACATTCCCGACACAAAAAGAGCTGGACGATTATCTGCACCGGCTGGAAGAGGCGAAGCGGCGTGATCACCGCAAGCTGGGCGCCGAACTTGAGCTGTTCCTGTTCACTCCCGCGGTAGGTGCAGGACTTCCGATCTGGTTGCCGAAGGGAACGGTTGTGCGCGAGACGCTGGAAGCGTTTCTCAGGGACGAGCAACGCAAGCGCGGTTATCTGCCGGTTGTCACCCCGCATATCGCGAACCTCAACCTGTACCGGCAAAGCGGCCACTACCCGTACTACAAGGAGAGCCAATTTGCGCCGATCCTGATGGACGGCGAAGATTTCATGCTGAAACCAATGAACTGTCCGCACCATCACCAGGTGTATCTGGCGAAGCCGCGCAGTTACCGCGATTTGCCCATACGTCTTGCGGAATTCGGGACCGTCTACCGTTTCGAACAGTCCGGCGAACTGAACGGACTCACACGCGTTCGCTGCTTCACACAGGATGATTCGCACCTGTATGTCCGTCAGGATCAGTTGAAAGAGGAGTTGTGCAACGTTATCGAGCTGACGCAACTCGTGTTTACGTCACTCGGGTTCAAGGACTTCAAGACGCGTCTGTCCTTCCGTGACCCGAAGAATACGGAAAAGTATGGCGGTCCGGATGGTCTCTGGGTGCAGGCAGAGAAGGACATCAAGGAAGCTGCGGATGCGATGAGGCTGAACTATTTCGTCGGGATCGGTGAAGCGGCGTTTTACGGACCGAAAATCGACTTCATGGTGCAGGATGCTCTGCTCCGCACATGGCAGCTCGGCACCGTGCAAGTGGATTACGTCATGCCCGAGCGGTTCCAGCTGGAATACACGGGCAGCGATGGTCAGAAGCACCGTCCGGTGATCATTCACCGGGCGCCGTTCGGTTCCCTCGAGCGATTCATCGGGATTCTGATCGAACATTACGCAGGAGAGTTTCCGCTCTGGCTGGCGCCGGTGCAGGCGGTGGTCATGCCGATCACGGACGCGCATCTCCCGTACGCGCACGAAGTGGTGAACCAGCTCGTGGCGTCGGGCATCCGCACGGAGCTCGACGACAGGAATGAAAAAGTCGGGTACAAAATCCGGGAATGGGAAAACAAGAAAGCTCCATACATGCTCGTTGTGGGAGAGAAGGAGCGTCAGAACGGCACTGTGGCCGTGCGCCGGCACCGGCTTGGCGACCAGGGCGCCGTGTCCACGGGTGAACTCATCACCCGGCTCAGGCAACTGATCAACGATAAGTCACTCACATCCTAGGAGGCGCATCCATCAGCAAGGAGAAACGCCCTCGCATCAATGACGAGATCCGTGTCGCAGAGGTACGGGTCATTGATCAACATGGCGGCCAGCTCGGCGTCATGACTCCGACAGCCGCCATCAATCTGGCGCGCGAACGGGAAGCCGACCTCGTGGAGATCGTGCCGAACGCAAACCCGCCGGTCTGCAAGATTATCAACTTCGGCAAGTTCAAGTACGAACTTGCAAAGAAAGACAAGTTGCAGAAGAAACACCAGCATGTGTCCCTGCTCAAGGAACTGAGGTTCCATCCGAACACCGACACACATGATTTTGAATTCAAGGTGCGGCACGCGAAGCGGTTCCTCGCAGAGGGGCACAAGGTGAAAGCGACCGTGGTGTTCAAGGGACGCGAGATCACCTACAAGGAGAAGGGGGAGGTGCTGCTGGCAAGGCTGGTAGAGGCCCTGACAGAGTGTTCCAAGGTCGATCAGTCCGCGCACATGGAAGGCCGGAGCATGATCACGATTCTTGTCCCGGAGAAGAAGAAAAAACCGGAAGCGAAGCCGGAGAAAATCGACACGAAGCCCATGCCTGCCGGTGGAGCAGAGGCGCCCGCGCCGACCAGCAGTACAACGTAACGAAAGGAATCTCTCATGCCCAAGACCAAGACGCGCAGCAGCGCGAAGAAACGCTTCAAGCTGAATGCGTCGGGCAAACTCAAACGTGCTGCGGCCTATCGCAGCCACATCCTGACCTCCAAAAGCCGCAAGCGGAAGAGGAAGCTCCGCATGGCGCACACGGTGGCAAAGCAGGATGATCA
>DAINBR010000326.1:0-4013 GCA_036732865.1 Bacteroidota bacterium
AGGCACCGCGGTGCTTTCACGGACAAGAGCAACGATCTCGTGTCCTCTCGAAGACAGCTCCCGTATGAGGGCGGACCCGATGAAGCCAGTCCCTCCGGCAATCAGGATTCTCATGCCGACACCTCCTTCTGCCGCTGGCCAGGCATGTTTCTGACTGCTCTCCCGCGGTAATCAAAAATGTGATGCATCTTCACTGCGAGCCTTCCCTTCCGAGGAAGTATTCCCAGAGCACGATGGTGAAGGTAATCAATCCAAAGCCGTAAAGAAAATCCTCAAGTGGAATCGTCCAGAGCCGCACACCGAAAAAGTGCGCCGGGTTGTAGATGACGATCGGCCTCCAAGTGAGATATCCGTTGCTGGGGAGTTTGAAAAAGAACATAACGCCGAGCGCAATCCAGTATTCACGCCTGCAAGTCACCGCAGTGCGGAGGAACCGGTCCAGAAGGAGGGCAAGGACGGCTGATCCCGCCGCGAGGAGTGTGTACTCTTTCATCACCCGCCCTTTCTCCGTATCACCAGACGCACCGCTTCATATGTGAAGACAGACACAAATGTTATTACCACGAAGAACAACCACTCTTCCAGCGGTAAACCCAGGAGCCGGTACTCCAGGACATACGAAGGATTAAACGACCAGTGGCCGCGCGATGTCACCAGGACATCCCACACCCAATACACCGCGGAGACGATTGCGATGGCACGTAGGAGTGCGCCCGGATGTCTGTACATCCGGAGGGGCATCACGACGCTCAGGATCAGGGGAAACACAAGGATGGCTGCCAGAACGATAAGATACTCGTTGTTCATCGTTGCCCTCCCTTCACCGACATAACCTCCGGAGAAGTCTCGAGCTCTTTGGTAACGCTGACCGCAAATGCGTGGAGCATTTCCTGGAGGTCATCGCGCATGCGATCGCTGATGAAACCCTCACCCAGTACCGGTGCAAATACGTGGATATCGGCGCCATTCTCCCGTTCAAGCCGCACGCGAACTCGGACCTTGAGCAACGTGCGGTTTTCTTCAACGGGAGCAGTCTCGAACCGTAGAGACATCCAGTTCGGGGCGGTGACTTCCGGCGTCGCATAGGTCAGTGCATGGTGACTGCTTCGCACCAGTGAGAAATCTGTTTTCACGGGCTCAGAAAACGGCATCCGGCGCTCCGTCCTGTACACCCATTGCCCGTCGCCCGCGGGGGTAATCGCAACGACTCCCGGCATAGTGCGCCGCAACAGGTATATATCATTCAGCATGAGTCTGACGGCTGCCTCGGATTGCTGAACCGGAAATTCCGCTTCCGCGTTTGCGTCGACAATGAATGAACTCGGGGGCATGAGCGTCAGGATGGCAACGAGAAGACCGATCATGGGTTCGACCCACGGCCCGCGGTCACATCACTCCCCGGATCCCTGACATCCTTCGCGCGAAAGAGCAGGAGTCCGTATGGTTCACCGCCGAAGGCGTGGTGAACCATGTGTGCCTTTTTCAAACGGCGGAGGTAGGAGTTCCTGAACACAACGCCCGGGATGCGTCGATGGACATAGATGTCATGAAGGAAGAAGTAGACCATCCCGTACAGCGTTACGCCGAGAGCCAGGGCGAGGATGTCACTGCGTAAGGGGTCCCCGACGGCATACCAGATTACCACGATGCTGATCGTAGCGAAGAAAAGCGGAAACACGTCGTTCCATTCGAACGGCCCCTCACGTGCCGTGTGATGGCTTTTGTGAAAAACCCAGAGGAGCTTGTGATAAACGAACCGGTGTGCGAAATACGAAACAAACTCCATCGTCATGAAAGCTGCGACAAAGAATACGGCAAATCGGATCATAGGTCGTCCTATCGTCTTCGTGTGTCGGAATACAGGACCTGTGTTGCTCCTCGTTCCTCCGCATGCTCCACTACCTTGTGTGGATACTGCTTGCCGAGCCGGCACCCGTAGCTTTCCTGGTCCTGCTGCGTCATGCGCCACGGCTCATGAACAAAGTAAGCGGGAACGCGCGCAAGCTCCGGGACATACCGTTGTACGTACGTCCCGTCCGGGTCGAACTTTTTTCCCTGAAGAACCGGGTTGAAAATGCGAAACCACGGTGAAGCATCGGTGCCCGTGCCGGCCGTCCACTGCCAGCCGCCGTTGTTTGACGCCAGATCCAGGTCCACCAGTTTTTCTGCAAAATATCGCTCCCCCCACTGCCAGCTCAAGTGCAGGTCTTTGGTCAAGAATGACGCCGCAATCATTCGCGCACGATTATGCATCCATCCTTCTTCTTCCAGCTGCCGCATCGCCGCATCGACAATGGGGTAACCGGTGGTTCCTGACTTCCAGCGCGCAAACGCCGACGTGGATCGTCGCCAGGGAATTCCCCTGAATTCTTCACGGAACGCAGTGTCCAGCACGAACGGATAGGCCGCCAGAATCTGGTAGTAGAATTCACGCCAGACCAACTCCGACACAAACGTCTCGATTCCGGTGCGCGCTGCACCCTGCGTCCCATGGAAGGTTTCCCTTGCCGCCCAGTAGACGCGGCGCGGCGAAATGGTGCCGAGCGACAGGTGATGCGAAAGCCTCGATGTCCCGTCGACGGCGGGCAGATCCCGCCGCCGGTTGTACATGGCAACCGGACCCCCGAGGAAGCGTTCCAGGCGGAGCAAGGGTGAGAAGTCTTCCGTGTCCGTCAGAGGCCGATCGAAGCCCGGGGCTCGCTGCAACGGAATTGATCCTGGAGCCATCGGGACTGCCACCATCACGCCGCTGTCGGGAAACGGCCTGGGATGTTCCGGGGCAGATTCCAACCAGCGCCGCTTATAGGGCGTGAACACACGGAACGGCCCGCCATTGTGTGTGCGAAGCTCATCGGCTTCCCGAAGCACGCGGTCCTTCACCTGGACCAGCTGCGTGCCGCTCCGGCGCAATGCCGTGACAATACGCGCATCACGGCGCCTTGCCGGCTCATCGTAAAGTCGCACGGCGTACACTGCGTCGGCATTGTACCCGTTTGCGGCCGCCGGAAGTTCAATCTCCGGTGGCCCGATACGGACATGCAGACATGAGCCCCGCGCCCGCAGTCCGGCATCCAGATCGGCGATCGCACGCCTGACGAACCGGCGGCGTCCCGTGTCCAGCGAGTAGGATGAATCGTCGCTCAGGACGAGGACAGGTACCACTTCGTCGGCTTCCGCGAGAGCATGCCAGAGCGCGGCATTGTCGTCCACGCGGAGTGCACGACGCATCCAGAGAAGAGCCCGCCGGTGCTTTTTGTTGGTCGGCACCGTCACTATCCCTGACGCGCGAGAAGAAGGCGTGCGAGATCCCGAAGGCGGTCGCGGGCAACCGACGGGTGTATTGCACCAAGTGCCGTGAGTGCTTCATCGGTGTGCTGCATCACGATACCACGCGTCGCTGTCAGCCGGTTCGAGGTTCGAGGGGCCAGGGCGAGGAAGGTTTGCCTGCCGTTCTGCACATCCATCCCGACGGACTTTCCTGTCCCGGATTCGTCTCCTGTGGCGTCCAGCAGATCGTCCATCGCCTGGTACGCGAGCCCAAGGTGCAACCCGAAATTCCCCAGTGCGTCGACGACGTGCCGGTCGTCCGTCGCAACCAGCGCACCGATGCGCATGCAGGCTTCAAGCAATCGAGCGGTCTTTCGTTCCACCATCCACCGGTGATGTGACGGATCGTGTGAGACCCCTTCCTTGGTTGTAGGCCGGATGTCTGCACACTGTCCTTCACAGAGCTGAAGAAAGCACGTGGAGAACGTGGAGAGTATTTCCGCCGTGGAACCGGTCTTCGTCATCTGCAATGTCCGATACGAGAGGGCGATCAACGCGTCGCCCACGAGAATCGCCATCGGCATCCCGTGCATCACGTGCACTGCCGGCATTCCACGGCGCAACACGGCATTGTCCATGATATCGTCGTGGACCAGGGAAGATGCGTGAAGAAGCTCCAGTGCGGCCGCAGCCGGCAGCGCACTCTCCTCGCGGCCACCGGCAGCAGCACACGCCAGGATTGTCAG
>DAINBR010000327.1:0-4009 GCA_036732865.1 Bacteroidota bacterium
TAGACATACTCGCCTCCCCGCCCCCCGTACACGGTCGGCCACGTCTTCTCGGTGTAGTCGGTGGCATACGCGCCCATGGACCAGTTGTGCCCGTCCGCACTTACTTCGGCATCGGCATAGAAATTATCGAGCAGAATGTACTCATTCACGAGCGCATGCAGATTCGGTGTGACCGCTTCAGGGAACAGGCAGAGCTTCGGATCACCATTGCCCTGCGGAAGGTCTCCGAAGACCTGATCGTACGTCCGGTTTTCCTTGATGACGTAAAAGACATACTTGATGGGCGACGATCCTCCCGTCACCGCCGGGATCGGATTGTCCGGGTCGTTTCCCGGCCGCTGGCTGCGCACGTCGGTGTAGCGATTGTTCTGATACACCTTCGCACTGTACGCGGCGAGTGCAGCGTCATCGGGCGGCGGGATGCGTGATAGGGAACCACTGAACATGGAGCCGATGTACTCTTCCTCTCTCGTCCGGACTGTGGGATTCGGTCCACGCGGATTCGCCCGGGAGGTGAACCCCTTGCCGTTGGTGACGAGTATTTCCCCGGTGCCGGGCCGCACGCTGACGGATGTCGGATACCACCCGACAGGGATGAATCCGATCGAGCGGGAACGGCCGGGCACGGAAATATCAAAGACCGCAAGACAATTGTTGTCTGCATTCGCAACGTAAAGCCGATGACGGGCATCGTCCACGGCAAGGGCATTCGGCGTGCTGCCCGGAGGCGCCTGGGGCGATAGCGCAGTCGTCAGTGTTTCCACCACCTTTCGTCCGGCAATGTCAATCACCGACACTGTGTTGTGATTCGAGTTTGTAACCCAGAGCCGTGAGCCGTCGGCAGAGAGTTCCATTGCCGATGGATGGTCGCCGACCCCGAAGGAATCGACAACGGTCAGAGTTGCTGCGTCGAGACGTACAACGCTGCTGCCTCCCCAGAGGGAAACCCAGATGCCCCGTGCATGCCCGTCGAAGAGAACACCGTATGGAATCGAGGGCAGAAGAACGCTCCGCCGCACGGTCCTGAGGTTAAGATCTAGCTCGTAGAGCCGGCAGTTTTCCTTTCCGACTACATACGCGAAGGAGGCCGAGGGATCCACGTCGAGTCCGCCCGGCCAGATTTTCTCCTTGGGCCAGGGAGGTCCCACGGATATCGAGTCGTCCTTCACCGCTTTCCCGTTTGCGAGCCGGTAGATGCGCACGCAGTTATCGTTTCCTCCCGATGCGACAAACTTCTTTCCATCATCGAAAAACTTGAGGACGAGCCAGGCCTTGGGGATAGTCATGGTGTCGGTGACTTCCCAGCGCTCCAGATCAACCACGGAAATTGAGTGCCGGGACGTGCCGTCATTGGTGATGATCGCTGTACGCCCGTCGGGTGAGAGGTCGGTGTTGAGAGGCAATTCCCCAATGTCGACATGTGTGCCCGCCGGAGAGAGACGCCAGCCGTTGGGGAGGAGTATTGTGCCATCGTCAAGTCTGCCGGGGAGGAGTGTCTGCGGGCCACCGCCGCACCCCCAGAGGAGCAATGCCGCGGCGGGCACAATGATGATGGTAACGAGCAGATGTCGCATGTGACTCCTCATTGTTGGATGCGGAAATCAAACAGACGGTCGTCGCGCTCGACTGCATCCACAACGTGCTGGCCGTCGATGATGTTCCCGATGATCGTGTAACGCCCGTCAAGGTGCGGCTGCGGTGAGTGGGTGATGAAGAACTGTGACCCTTCGGTATCCTTGCCCGCCGATGCGATGCCGATGGTGCCGGCAAGGAAGCGTGCTGTCGAAAACTCAGAGCGGAGCGTGTAGCCGGGACCGCCCCACCCGTCGCCGCGCGGGCATCCTCCCTGGATGACAAAATTCGGCACAACGCGGTGAAACGTCAGGCCGCGATAGAATCCGCGCTGGGAGGAAAGCTTGAGCATGCTCATGATGGTGAACGGCGCAAGCTCCTTGTACAGCTCCGCCGTGATATCGCCGCGCGCAGTGGATATGACCACGCGAATGGTTTCGGGGAGAGCGTGCAGGTACGCGAAATCGAAGTCGGTGTACATCGGCTCGCCTTGCCCGACTCTTGCGGCATAGTCCATGCCCGTCATCCGCCGGAGTGCCGCGGCTGCTTCCGCGGCAACGGGACGCTCTGACTCCTGCAGAAGGTCTATGAGTTGCGGAACCGCCTGGTTGTCACCCAGATCCGCCAGGGCGGCGATTACCTCCAGGAGAGCCTCGATGTCGTCAGGTCCGCGCAGCCCAGGCACCAGGCGTAAGAGATCCGGAGTACTCTTCGTGTCTGCAAAAAGCGAGTCGGCCATCATCCCCGCCGCTGTGGCAACCACCGCGGCGTCCCCGGAGGAACAAAGCCCGGGCAGCATCGAGCGGATGGTCCTCCGGAGCCCACGGTCATCCGTCCGCAAACTCGCAAGCGCGGTCAAGCCATCAAGTGCCCCGCAACGGACTATTGCACGGTCGTCATCGAGAGCGGCGAGGAGCGGCATCGCTGATTCCTCCGCCCCGGTTGCACCGAGCGCGCGAAGGAGGTCCGCTTGCAGATGCGCATTCGGCCAGGAGGAATAGACAAGGTGGGGGAATGCCCCGGAACGCAACAGTGAGGCAAGCGTGGCAGCTGCCTCCGCCTGATGTTGCCAGGGAAATGCATTCCCGTCGTTTGCCGCCATGGTTCCCAATTCCTGCAACAGCTCTTGCGCACCTCCTGTGCTGTCGGCCGGAGCGATATCAGACGACCGGAGCGCCGCGATCGCCGCCAGAGCGATATGCATGTTGCCGTCGAAGAATGCTCTCCGGAAAACCTCCAGCGCCTCCGGCTCCGAGGTGAGTGGGTGCACGGCCAAAGAACGGAAGGCTGCTACGCGCACACGCCAGTCGCCATCGGACGAGGCCATGCGGATCAGGGGATCTCTGGCGACTCGGACATCGCGAAATTTTCCCAACAACACAGCGAGATTCAGCCGCACGAGAGGGTCCCGGTCGTTGCGGAGTTGCACGAGATATTCAATCTCTGCTCTGGTTTCGGGATCGTCACCGATGCGCTGCAGTGCATAGAGCGCCTCCCAGGGAACCGGGCTATGAGTCTTTGCAGAGACCAGAAGATACCGCACCGCACCCGGGTCGGTGATGCCGCGGATCGCAAACCGCGCGATGCCCATGATCATGCCAGTCTCGTGCTGGCGGGGATAGACGTTCCCGATGCGGATCACGAGATCTCTCAGACCGTCAACGGTCCCGAATTTGCCGATCTCTTCTATCAGCCGGTCGGGTACCCGTGTCGATTGAATACGGTTCCAGATGAGGTCATGCTCCAGCTCCGCCCGGTTTCGGGCTGTCAGGAGGATCCCGGTCTGGCCGATGGCGAATGCCGCTGCTTCCTGCACGCCGGTCTCCGGATCGGTGAGCCCTCGTATGAGCATGGAAAGGGCAGTGGTGTCCTGAACGCTCGCGAAAGCGAGATATGCCCGGCGCCGAACCGCGGCCTGGTCGTCGGAAAGCAGTGAGATGAGTTTTCCGTCATGGACGGTCCGGCGGTCTTGAATCCGGAGGATTGTTTCGATGTTTTCGGTACGGCGGCGGTCCTGCTCTGCGGGATCATCCTGCGCGGAGAGGGTGGCCGTGGCGAGAAGAAACAACATGAGAGTTTTGCGCATGAAATGCCGGCAGAGATGGAAGATGCACCAAAGTAGGGAAATGGCTTGAAAAGCACAATCTCGTGGACCGCTCCGGTTTGATACTCAAACGGCTTTTGGGTATATTAATGGTTTGGAATCCATGGAGGTTGCATTGCCGTCTTTCGCGAAACGTACCCACACGTGCGGTGAACTCCGCGCTGATAGCATTGGGAGCAAGGTGACATTGAACGGCTGGGTGGATGTCCGCAGGGACCTCGGCGGCGTGATCTTTATCGACCTCCGCGACCGGTACGGTAAAACCCAGGTCGTGTTCAATCCGCGTCACAACGAAGAGGCACATCAGCTCGCCAAGGAACTCCGCAGTGAGTT
>DAINBR010000328.1:0-3994 GCA_036732865.1 Bacteroidota bacterium
TCGGCACTCCCCGAATCGTCCTGCAGCACCCGCTGAAATACCTCGCCTCCTTCACGCCAATCCCCTTCGGCAAGGAGCTGCTCTCCCTGCAGGAGTTGCCCCCTCAAGATAGTCTCGTGCCCCCTGCTTGCGTCGATCACCGAATGGAACGGCGGCTGATCCCGGTCGTTACTCACGAGCGTCCCGAAAATCACGGGTATCTTCCGTTCCTTGCATGCACTGGCTATGCGGCCAAGATTTACCCGGAAAGACTCCATGGTACGCGCGTACCGCGGAGAGCCCAACACAATATCCTCATCTCCAGCCAAACGTTTGATGAGGACGTCAGCCGCCGTGCTTTCGGGGGACGATGGACTGAGCAGATTCAGAATCCGGCGGGCCATCTCTCCGATCCGGGTTTTCTGGACGGCGAGCGATGCGCGCACGACTGCATCACTCCGCCCCCTGGGGAGACTACGTGCGCTCCCGTGCACGCCGTAGAATTCATTATGGCCCGTGTATACAAGGACGACATCCGGCGACGTTTCCAGTAGCTCCGGGAGGAGGTCGACGATGACGTAACTGCTGATCGACTCCATTCCCGCATTCAGCACTTCCATCTGCTTTTCCGGATACGCCTCCATCAACAACTGCCGCAACTGCCGCGGGAACGGAACCTGGCTTTCGAAGGGAAACCCGGCCGTCGATGATTCACCCAGACAAAGGACCCGGAATGTCGAAACCGATTTGGTCCGCTGGAATGCTTCAGGCGTAAGCCTGGGAATAGCGTCTTGCGATACGTCAAAATACCTGCGCCCGACAACCGGGTTGAAACTCACGAACGCGCCATCGCTCCCCGGCACGTCGACCACCAAAGGCTCGGGCTCAAATAGTCCGGTCAAGCGGAAGAGTCCTTCGGCTACGGCAAGAAGGAGAACCGGAATTGTCGCTAATGTCAGAGGAAACAGGAAACGCCGCCAAAACACAATCATTTTGTTCCTTTCTAGCGTTCGGGGTCTGACCCAACCGATTGATGATGGTCAATAGTCCATTGACTATTGACAGTTGGTTCGGGTCTGACGTCTAGTCCGTCGTCACGACACTTTCCCCCGGCGGCAGCAACCGCCTCTCGCCATTCGGTAAAACGGCTTCCGCTGCTACCCCCTCCGGAACCGTGACATTCATCGAAAACGATCCGGCCCGGGGGGAAACGATCTTCTCGGGCTTGAAAACTTCGAAAGCCATGATTGCAGGCGCCACGTACCTTGCAATCGCAGCCTCCGGCGCAGGCACAATCGCCACTGATTGCCAACCCCGCGGATCGTAGCCGGGGGCATCCCACCCCTGCGGAATCCGCCGGGCATCATAGTCCTCTCCTGCATAAATATGCGAAAACGTGAGAGGCCCTCGCATCCACCTCCAGCTTCCGTCACTCGCGATGAGCAGCTCCGCCCCATTCTTCATCTTGATCCGCACTTCCAGCCAAAGGATGTACGGATGACCGGATGAGAAGTCGGGCATCGCATCGGTCTTCACAAACCGACCCGTGTCGTTCGCGGCACCCACAGCCCAGAATGAATTCCCTAGCTGGACCCCGAGGACGTTTTCGCCTTGACGCACGATGGGTGTGATGTCGAATTCCTGCCAGTAGATGGTACGGTTGTACTGCGTCCAAGGCTGATTGATGAGCGACTCGCCGGCACGTTTGCCGTTGACTGAAAACTCGAAATGACCCAGGCCGATGACGCGCGCTCTGGCCGTGCCCGGTACATCCTGAACCACAAACTGCTTGCGCAGGATCGGGCATGGACCCAAGGTGGTGACGGCCGTATCGTCAGGTGCAATCCACAACGGAGTAGCGACGGATGTGGAAGACTGAGCCGCAGACGAGTTGCAGGGAAGAAAAAGCGGAAGAGCGACGAAGAGGGTGGCCGGATTGAATTTCAACCTGGACAAGAGGACAATCGGTCGCATGATGTGCGGTCCCGGAGAGTGTATGAAGGGTCGCACATATGGTAACGAAGTCCGTCGAAAAAGGAAAGGACCGGCGTACCGGGGGTAAAATGTCGGTTCTTCATTGAAACAGTCGGCAGAACGAGTCCCCGCGCCTCCTCGCTACTGAAGTACGAAGTTCAAGCCTGTCCCTGGTCTCGGCACGTTCGCCCAGTGTCCCGTCGGGTCTGAGCCCCGGCAAAGGATGCTCCAGCTGTTCCATCCCCAGTACGTGTGCACGTCGGGCGGACAGTAGCGGAGTGTCAGTCCGCATCGACGCCGCTGCGAACGGTTCGGCAAAGATCCATGCACGAGAAGATCGGAATGGAGCGAGAACTCTCCGGGCTTCAATTCAATGTTCATGGGAGTCCCCATGTCCTCCGCCTTCTGGATTGTCTGGGTCAAGACATTGCGCTCCAGCGCATCGCTCTCTGTGAAGGCGATATGGCCCCGCGTATGGGTTCCGGGGATGACTCGCATGCAGCCGTTGTCGCGGTCCGCATCGTCAATGGCCAACCATACTGTCACGGTTTTGGAAGGAGTCAACGCCCAGTAGGAACAGTCCTGGTGCCAGGATACTCCCATGTCGTCCCCGGGCAATTTGCAGAAATAGTGCGTTGCCCAACAGATGATATTCGGCCCGATGATATCCTGGACGACATCCAGGATTGCCGGCGAAGTCGCAAGGTCATAAATTACGTCGATTCTGTCGTGCCAGCGGTCGATGGCATAGCTCCCGCGCCCGGCCTCGATAAAACGGTTGAGTACGCGGTCAGATGCAACCCGATTGTCGGTCACAGCCGGCTCCGTACATGCTCGGAAACCGCTCAAATAGCCCTTCGTGTTGAAAAACTCGATCTGCGCCGGCGTGAGAATGCGGGGGTGGGGGTTTTCCACCGGAAAGAACCTTAACTCACGCTCGAGCTTTGACACTTCCTGGTCATGCGTCGACATTATCATTCTCCTGATCGGGCGGGGGTGCGAAGACCACCGGCTGGTGATTGTCAGCAAGAACACATCCCGCACTGCGAGAGTTCCTCCCTACTTTCAGATTCCCGGCACTGGAGCCATGTGCCCTGTGGAGGAACCAAAAGTCTGAGGACCGGGTTTTCTTCTGGTGATGGACATTCCAAACTAGAACCGGAAGAGAGTCAAATGGACCTGTTGCTCATTCGTTCGAAGTGGGACATGCCGGACGCTCCGCTCCCCCTTTTTCTCGAGAAGATAAAAGATGCCGGTTTCGACGGGGCCGAAATCCACTTCGAAGAGGCACCACGCAACCCTCAGGAGATCGTCGATACTTTTGGGCAGTACGGGATGAAACTGGTGGCCATGATCACCACCGAGGGCAATACCGCAAGAGAGCACGTCGCATCTTTCGAACGGAGACTCCGGTATGTGCGCGACCTGCAACCCGTGCATGTCAACTGCCACACGGGGAAGGACTACTTTCCGCCGGAAGAGAATATTGAGATCTTCCGCAACGCCCTGGCGATAAGTGGGGAGCTCGGAGTCCCGGTATCGCATGAAACCCACCGCGGACGATCGACATACTCTGCTCCCGCAAGCCGGACATTGCTCAATGCCCTTCCCGCTCTGACGCTCACGGCGGACTTTTCACACTGGTGTTGCGTCCACGAGTCACTCCTCGATAACCAGCCGGAAGCTGTTCAGTTGGCCATCGAGCGCTCTGAGTACATCCATGCGAGGGTCGGCCACATCGAAGGTCCGCAGGTTCCGGATCCCCGTGCCCCGGAATGGCGCAACGAACTCGAGATTCATCTTGGATGGTGGGAGCGCATCGCTGAAACACGACGGCGTCGGGGGGCATCGTTCCTCGCTATCTGTCCAGAGTTCGGCCCCGCGCCGTACATGACCGCACTGCCGTACACACGCCAACCGCTGGCGAACCTCTGGGAGATCACGCTCTACATGAAAGACCTCATACGGAAACGGCTACTGGCAGAGGACGACTAAAGCGTCGACTGATGACCCCCGTCTACTTCGCAAACACCATCGGTCT
>DAINBR010000329.1:0-3982 GCA_036732865.1 Bacteroidota bacterium
CGGTCAACATCGGGATCCACGGCAATGCCCAAGTCGGCATGCGACGCGGCGACCCTAGCAGCAAGGGCGGTGAGGTTCTCCGGGAGAGGTTCGGGTGTGTGCTTGAAGATCCCTCCCACCTCACAGTTCATCTCTTCGATGTCACATCCGAGCTCACGCAAGAGAGCCGGTACGATCATTCCGCCGGCGGCATTGACGCAGTCAAGCACAACATGGAAATGCCGTTTCCTGATGATGCCGGTCCTGAGCAAGGGTAGATCCAGGACGAGAGCGATATGGCGTTGGAGCCATGACGTGTTGATTTCTTCGGTGCCGATAGCATCCCAGGGCTGATAGTGTGGAGCTTCCGATGCAAGTTTCCAGAACTCCGCGTTCTCGACGGGGTCCAGAAACAGCCCGGACGCAGCCATAAATTTCAATCCATTCCATTGCATGGGATTGTGACTAGCTGTCACGGCAATGCCTCCCGCTGCGCGCTCGTGCTCCACCGCCAGCTGTACCGTCGGCGTCGGGCAAATGCCAATATTGATGACACGTGCGCCGGCCAGGCGCAGTGCGGCACAAAGGATATCCGTCAACGGTTTCCCGGTGATGCGGCCGTCCCCTCCGACGACAATGGCCGGCTGTGTGTTCGTCCTGCGCCGGCAATAGGCGACATAAGCTGAGGCATAGCGCGTGATCACTTCAGGGGTGAGTGTTTCGCCGATGACCCCGCGGATTCCTGAGATACTTACCATCAGAGGCATGATTTTTCGCTCCCTAGTGAAAAAAAACTCGTGGGAATCTACTGAAGCGCACGCACAGAAGCAATACGACGAATTGGGGGTTGGTTGCAACTCTTAACGGTTTTGATTACGTTTCCTTGATTATGAGGAACGGTTCGACATGCTGAGTGCAGATGAACGCCGCGCCGCGCTGGACCTCGCCCGCGTTTCGATAGCACGAGCGCTGCACCTGAGGTATCCGGACGCTGTGCCAGCTGCGAAAAGCACGGCAGCGTACGAGGGAGCGCTCAACGGTGCGCTTGCCGAACCAGCAGGTGCATTCGTTACCCTGCGCATCAACCATGAACTCCGGGGCTGCATCGGGTATATTGAGTCCTCGGACCCCCTCTCCGGTGTCATCGATGAAGTCGCGGAAAAAGCGGCGCTCGAAGACCCGCGGTTTCCACCTCTCACACCCGATGAGTTCCGACATATCCATATAGAGATTTCGGTGCTTTCGCCGATGCAACGCATCAAGTCCATCGAAGAAATCATCGTCGGCACGCACGGTCTGCTGTTGGAACATGGGTGGCACAGAGGACTGCTTCTGCCTCAGGTCGCCACAGAATACGGCTGGACGAGGGAAGAATTCCTGAACAATGTGGCGCGGAAAGCCGGTCTTCCGGTCGGAGCGTGGCGCGACGAGATCACCAAGCTGTACATTTTTTCCGCCGTTGTCTTTGAAGAGAGTGAGGAATCCCATGCCGCGTCCTCCTGATTCCATACGAAAGCCAGCCGTATCGGGGATGTTCTATCCTGGCTCCCCCGCGGAGCTCGCGGGGGACATTGAGGCTATGCTGGGGCACGCATCGCCCGCCGCTGCGCGGGGGAAGCCGATTGCCCTCATCGTTCCCCATGCCGGCTACGTGTATTCAGGGCCAACGGCCGCCGCCGCCTATTCCCTGGTGAAAGGGTGTTCGTACTCATCGGTTGTTGTCGTCTCGCCAAGCCATAGAGAGTACTTCTGGGGGGTTTCTGTCTACCCCGGAGAGGCATATGAAACGCCTCTCGGACAGGTCTCGATCGCAACTGCGCTGAGAGAACGGCTTCTGGCAGCGTCCGATGTCGTGAAGGCCTCCGGTGCTGGACATGGTGCGGAACACGCCGTGGAGGTCCATGTGCCTTTTCTTCAGAAAGCTCTGGGCAGTTTCCTTTTGCTGCCCCTCGTCATGGGGGATCAGTCCCGGGAGACCTGCTATGCTTTGGGGGAGGAACTCGGCAACGTGTTGCGGGATGAGCAGAGTCTTCTTGTGGCGAGTACAGACCTCTCGCATTTCTACGCCGCTCCGGAAGCCGACCGCCGGGATGGGATCGTTCTCGCCGATCTGGAGAAATTCGAGCCGGATCGACTTATGAGTGATATCGAAGAGGGCCGCGCGGAGGCCTGCGGGGGAGGACCAGTGGTAGCGGTGATGATCGCTGCGCGCGCGCTCGGAGCCCGTCGACTGCGGATACTCGCGCATACGAATTCCGGCCAGGTCACCGGCGACCACCACAGCGTTGTCGGCTACTGTTCAGCCGTAATGTCCGCATAACCGTTGCCATTATACGTATGCAGCCACTCCGTATAGCGATCGTCGGTGCGGGTACCGTAGGTTCGGTGCTGGGCCGGATCCTCGTCGAGAATGGTCACCGCGTTACTGCGGTGGTCTCACGGAGCCTATCCTCGGCGCGCCGGTGCGGCCGTCTGCTGTCTTGTCGCACGGTCTCGACCAATCTCGAGGTCATTCCTCAAGGAACACAGGTGATCATGATCACCACACCGCACGGAGCAGTCAGGGATGTTGCGCGTGCGTTGGCGCGCCTGAGCAGTTTTTCTTGGCGGGGTGTTGCGGTATGCCATGCGAGCGGCATGCTTACTGCCGAAGCACTCGCACCGCTGAGCAATGCGGGCGCGACCGTGTTTTCGTTCCATCCGATACAGACTTTTCCCCGCGAGTTTCCGCCCAGGAAGATCGTGCCGTTGGCGCGGGGGATTGTATACGGTGTGGACGGCAGGCCGGCCGGCATCCGGAAGGCCCGCATGCTGGCGCGCGCGCTGGATGGGACCACCCTCCTGGTGCCGCCGGAGATGCGGGAATTCTATCACGCCGCGTGCGTCGTGGCATCGAATCACCTGACCACGCTCCTGGGAATTCTGGCCGCATTTCACCGCGAAATCGCCCCCGGACGTCGCGACTTTCTGAAGACATTCACGCCCATTCTCCGTGCGACCCTGGAGAACGTCCGCGCCACGTCTCCCGCGAAGGCTCTTACCGGTCCGGTGGCACGCGGAGGAACGGAGACCATCGCCCGGCACTTTGAGGCCCTGAAGCAGTTTGCCCCCGCACTGATCCCGTATTATGCGCGCATGACTCTTGAGACAGTGCGCCTGGCGATGGAGAAACGCACCCTCACGAGCGGTCAGGTACAGGACCTAATGGAGTTGTCGCTCTCGTATCTGGAACAACCATTCAGAACAGAGGAATCCCATTGAAAGCACTCATTGCGAGCGGTGGACGCGGGACGCGGCTTCGACCGATCACGCACACACGAAACAAGCATCTGATTCCCATCGCGAACAAACCCATCCTCCACTACGCCATCGAAGCGGCCGCTGATGCGGGGATCAAGGAAGTTGCCATCGTGATCAATGCCGACAGCGATGAGGTACCCAACGCCATTGGCGACGGATCGCGGTGGGGCATTCATATCACCTATATCCCGCAGATGACTCCCGGGGGTCTTGCGCAGGTTGTGGCTCTGGCGGAGGATTTTGTCGGGAAGGACAAGTTCATCTTCTACCTCGGCGACAATATGGTGGTGGGGGGCGTTCGCCGATTCATCGATGAATTCCTCAAAAGCGGGTGCAACTGTTACCTGACGCTTTCCAGGGTGAAGGATCCGGAACGGTTCGGCGTGCCGGAAATATCCAACGGAAAGATTGTCTCGGTGGAAGAAAAGCCGAAACTGCCCAAGAGCTCCTTCGCCGTCGCAGGCATCTACCTGTACGACCACCACATCTTCGAGGCTGTCAAAGCGATCACGCCGAGCGCCCGGGGGGAACTGGAAATCTCGGATGCGCACCAATACCTGCTCGACAAGGGGTACAAGGTGGGGTACGCAGAGATCACCGGCTGGTGGAAGGACACCGGCAAACCCACCGATCTGCTGGAGGCGAACCGTCTGATCCTGGACAACATCACGTCGAACATCGAGGGCGAAGTCGACGATCGCTC
>DAINBR010000330.1:0-3976 GCA_036732865.1 Bacteroidota bacterium
GCACGGGATCGGTGGAGTTCAAACTGATGGAGACCGCGTCAATCAACCCCACTAGCTCCGGTACGATGTCACGCTTGTTGATGATGTTCCCGTGACCGTCGGTGTTCAGCCGTGTGCGCCCACCCCGGTCTTTCACCCACCGCGCGACCTGCTTGAGCGCATCCAGCCGGATGGTCGGCTCACCGTAACCGCAGAAAACAATCTCGTTGTACCGCATCGGGTCGCCTATTTCCGCAACCACTTCTTCCGCCGACGGCTCCCGGTCAATTTTCAAATTGTGACCCTTAACAACGGCCTCCCCCTTGCGGTCACAGAACACGCAGTCGGCGTTGCACCTGATCGTGAGATTGATGTACAGAGAGTTCTTCAGTTCGTACGTAATGCGCGGGGTAGGTGCCTGTCCGATGCCGAACAGCCTGTAGACTCCATAGTTGGCCGAACGGGTGATATCTTCCACTTCAAGATGCTGGAGTTCTGCAATCCGCGCAGCTATCAGCGGGAGGTTTGCAGGTTCATTGCGCTTGCCCCTGTAGGGGACGGGTGCGAGATACGGGCTGTCGGTCTCGAGAAGCTGGTGCTCTGTGGAGACTCCCGCAGCCACTTCGGCGGCCGCACCCGGCTTTTTGAATGTGACAATTCCCGCCAGGGATAGATAGAACCCCAATCCCACGAGACGCCAGGCGGTGGCTACGTCGCCGGGGTAGCAATGAAATACGCCGCGCGCCGGGGAAGACCGTCCGCCGGCTCCACGTTCCCCGCTTCTCCAGCCGGGAGACCGATCGATTTCGCGTGCGACAATCGCGATCGAGTGGTCAAGGGATTCGCGTGTGTGAACGATCACCGGGAGGTCTCTGCGGGCGGCGAGTTCAAGCTGCGCCGCAAGGACATCCTGCTGTACTTCACGGGGGGAAAAGTTGTAGTAATAGTCCAGCCCGATTTCGCCGATGGCGACAACCTTCGGGTGGCGGGAGAGCTCTTCGATATCATGGAGTATAGCGGGTGTTGCATGGCTTGCTTCGTGCGGATGTATCCCCACTGCGGCATAGACCATCGGATGTTGGTCGGCAAGCTCAACGGCCCGCCGGCTGTCGACCAGGTTGGTGCCGGGATTGATAATGAATCCCACACCCGCGTCACGCGCGCGCTCGAGCACGGCGTCCCGGTCAACATCGAACTCGCTTGACGTCAGGTGTGCGTGTGTGTCAATGAACATGCGGTTTTTTCCGTTCAGTCCCCTACTTCACGATGCTGCCGCTGGGGATATCACCCGCCGGAGTCAGGACCAGAAGGTGTCCGGCTGTATCCGACGCCGCGAGAAGCATCCCCTGCGACTCCTGCCCCATGAGCTTCGCCGGCTGCAGATTGAACACCATGACAATCGACTTTCCGATCAGCGCTTCGGGGGCATAGTGCTGTGCGATGCCTGCGACGATCTGCCGTCGTTCGGTGCCGACTTCGACCTGGATTTTCAGAAGCTTTTCCGACTTTTGCACCTTCTCCGCCTCGATGATGGTGGCAACTCGCAGGTCAAGTTTGGCGAAATCGTCGTACGTGATCGCCGGCTTCGCTGGCGGCGGAGGTGGCACCACAGTTGCTGGAGCCGGCGCGGCCGGGTCCCTCAGGGTTTTCAATTCTTCTTCGATCGTTGTATCCTCAATTTTGGCAAAAAGGATCTGCGCCGTGCCGATCGGATGGCCGTTGCGAAAGGCCAGATCCGACGCACTCTGCCACGATTGGTCTTCAACCTTGCCGGGGAGCCGAAGCATGGCCCAGAGTTGCGTGGATGAGTGCGGCACAGCAGGGTACATCATGATTGCGAGTGCTCTCGTCACCTGCAGACAGAGATTGATGCTTGTTCCGCAGCGGACCGGATCGGATTTAGCCGTCTTCCAAGGTTCGCTGTCGTTGAAGTATTTGTTAGCCGCACGTGCGAGATTCATCACTTCCGTAATGGCGTCACGGAAGCGGTACTGTTCGAAGCATTCAGCGGCCACCGAGGGAGTCCGGCGGAGCGTCGCGAGGATAGTCTCGTCTTGGGCGTTGAGTTCACCGCGCGCGGGTACGGAATTCCCGAACGTGCGGGCGCAGAACGCCAGCGTGCGGTTGACAAAATTCCCGTAAATATCCGCAAGCTCGCTGTTGTTTTTCGCCTGGAATTCCTTCCAAAAGAAATCCGAGTCATGCGATTCTGGAAGCGTCATTCCCAGGTAATACCGCAGGGGGTCAGCCGGGTAGCGTGACAGGAATTCCTCCACGTCGATGCCCCATCCCCTGCTCTTCGAAAACTTCTGACCCTCGAAATTCAGGAACTCGTTCGCAGGCACGTTGTCCGGCAGCACGTACTTCTCGTCGTGCACGTCATTCCACGCCATCAGCATGGCCGGAAAGACGATGCAGTGGAACACGATGTTGTCTTTGCCGATGAAGGCCACGTACTTCGTGTCGGGTGCGAGCCAGTAACGCCGCCAATCATCCGGCGTTCCCCGCTGCAGGGCCCATTCCTTCCCCGACGAAATGTAGCCGAGGACTGCATCGAACCAGACATAGAGGACTTTGTTTTCGTAGCCTTCCAGCGGGATTTTCACTCCCCAGTCAAGATCGCGCGTTACTGCGCGGTCCTGAAGGCCGGTGGCAAACCATCCGCGGCAATAATTCAGCACATTCTCCCGCCACGTCTCAGTGCTGCTTTTTTCGCGAATGTACGATTCAAGCCGTGACTGGTATTCGCCGAGAGGAAAGTACCAGTGTGTGGTCTGACGGACTTCCGGGGTCTCCCCGGTGATTTTGCTGCGCGGGGAGATCAGCTGCAGCGGGCTGAGGTACGTGCCGCATTTCTCGCACTGATCGCCGCGCGCATCGGGATTGCCGCACACAGGACAGGTTCCCTCAACATATCTGTCAGGAAGGAATTTGCGCGCCTTTGCATCGAAAAACTGCTTCTCCTGCTTTTCGCGAAGGATCCCGCGGTTGTGAAAGTCGGTGAAGAATTCCCGGGCGGTGTCGTGGTGGAGCGGCAGCGACGTGCGTGAGTAGTTGTCGAAGCTCATCCCGAACCGCTCAAAGGCTTCTTTGTTGCGCTGATGGAAGCGGTCCACGATCGTCTGGGGGGGGACGCCTTCCTTGTCGGCTGTGATCGTGATAGGGACGCCGTGCTCGTCCGACCCGCAGAGGAACAGGACATCCCGCCGCTGCATCCGCTGGAAACGTACATACAGGTCCGCCGGGAGATACGCTCCGGCCAAATGGCCCAGATGGATCGGTCCGTTCGCGTATGGCAATGCCGCGGTGACCAGGATCCGCTTGTGTCGACTCATGAGCAACTCACAGAATATGTCTTTTCAACCTACCGGCAAGCGAATACAACACGAGAGTAATGTACACATTTCTGTCTACAAGCGAAATCGCGTATTCGAGGTCCGCCATCACCGCACTCAGGTTGGCGCGGGGAAATCTGGCGACAAATTTTTCGAGGCGGTCGGACTGGTCGAGGTTGATCACCGATCCGCCGCGTCCCATGACCATGGCATCCCGGATCCATATCAACGTCAGGTGAAGAAAACGTACCACGCGGTCACGATCGCGCCCAGCGGTGATCCGTTCGATGATTTCCCCCACATCGATATGCCGGTGGCCCAGTGTATTGCTGATGAAGTCGACCACATCAATGCGTTCCTGCACCAGATCCTTCTCGAGGAGTTCGAGCGCCCAGCTGTAGCTACCATCTGACAAACGGGCAACCAGTCGTGCCTGCGCCTCGTCGACGTGCTTCCGCTCCATCAGTGCTGCCTGGATTTGCGGCTCTGTGATCGGGTCGAAGCGGACCTGCTGGCATCGCGAGACGATGGTCTGAGGTAAAGCTTCGCGGCGTGCCGTGGTCAGGATGAACATTGCATGCGGCGGCGGTTCCTCAAGGGTCTTGAGGAGCATGTTTGCCGGGGCAGGACCCATTTCATCTGCATTGGATATCACGTAGACG
>DAINBR010000331.1:0-3932 GCA_036732865.1 Bacteroidota bacterium
TGCTCTCTCAAGGGAAAAACCGCCGGTGAGTGTCTCTTCAAAAGCAGTCGTCCCAACGATGACCCTGTCATCCTGGAATCCCCAGCCGAGGAGCGTTTCCTTGAAATCATTAGCAAGCACAACCGTAGCGTCGGCCCTCTTGAAAATGAAGCAAAAGAGACGAAGTCTCCACCCCTTGAGACTTGCCGCGAAGTCTACTTCCCAGCCGTGAAAGAACACCAAGGTGTTATTCCGCAGAATATGACCCCCAATGAACAAAAACACCGCATCCCGCCACACACCCCGAAAGTTCAACGATGGGTTCAAATGAACCACACCAAATTTTTCTGTCATAAGCGTTCTTGCATACCGGAAGTAGTCAGTGACCAGTCGGATGACAGCAAGGTGGAAACCCTTTTCGTCCGGACGCCGCCCGTTAACAAAATGAACGGCATCGACCGACCGAAAT
The DNA here is from genome assembly GCA_036732865.1 of Bacteroidota bacterium. Classification (GTDB taxonomy): domain Bacteria; phylum Bacteroidota; class Ignavibacteria; order UBA10030; family UBA6906; genus Fen-1255. Next base: position 449 of record DAINBR010000331.1, read on the forward strand.
GGTTCCAGTATTTTGAAGAAGCTGGCCACGCCACCCAGATCCCGTGCATCCGGATGGACAATGAGCACTTTCGGTTTCGTTGAGATCATTCAAACAACCTGTGCGTGTTCAACATCAAGATACTCATATCGAATTATCTGTGCAAGGTGACGCAGGGGAGGATGCCACAAGCTGTGATGAGGATCACGTTCAGCGGGCTCGCCGGCCTCTCTGCCGGGATTCATGATGGTAAACGAGGATCAGTCGATGGCGATCATGGCCTTCATGACACCGTCCCTGTAATTTGTCACGAGTTCGAATGCCGCTCCTGTTTTCTCCAAGGGGAAGCGGTGGGTGACCAATGCATCCAGCGTGATCCTGCGGAGTGCTAGCAGATCGATTGCTTTTTGCGTGCAATGAACCTGCCTGCGAATGTTGATGACGGTTATTTCCTTCCGCCGCAGTTCATGTATCGGGAATGAGATTTCATCGGTCTCTGGAATCCCGATAAGCACCAGACTTCCGCCCGGCTTCAGCACTGCGATGGACTGACTGATTGCCGCCGGGTCGCCGCTGCATTCGTAGACGATATCCAGGAGCAGAGGCTCATGCCGTTCAATTTCCCCCGACACATCGACGCGCTCAGGGTTTCCGGACCAAGCCGGGTGAAGCTGTCTCGCCATCGTAAGCCGTTCTTCGCGCTTGTCTGTGACGTACACTGACCCCACCGACTTAGTGCGCAGCATATGAAATACGCACATGCCGATTGGACCGACGCCGATGACGGCGACATTCGCCTTTGCGGCCAGCGGAGACCGATCCACCGCATAAAGAGCAATGGCCAACGGTTCTGACAGCGTTGCCTGCTCCAACGTCATCTCGTCAGGTATTGGATAGCAGCACTGTTCAGGGATGACGGCATATTCACGCAGACACCCTTCACGTTGGAACGGAGATCCCATGAAGTGGAGTGTCCGGCAGGTGTGTTCCCTGCCGGCTTTGCATTGGTCGCACTGTCCGCAGGACACAGCCGGATCTATAGCGATGCGCTGCCCGGGTTTCACTCCCGTCACGCGGGTTGCGACGCTTTCCACGACGCCTGCCGCCTCGTGTCCGAGAATGAAGGGGAACCGAACAACTTGAGAACCAATCCGGCCTCTGGTAAAATAATGGACGTCCGATCCGCAGACACCGACGGTTCGTATCCGGACCAGCACATCGGTGTCGTTGGCGATCTCGGGTTGAGGCGCTTGTCGTATGTCGAATCGTCCAATTCCCGCAAGGAAGGCTGCTTTCATGCCGCTCCTGAAGTCATCGCTTACAATCGGATGGTTCGCCGGCAGGCGAGAATCGTCGTATCGTCCGCCAGCGGCCGGCTGTCAGTGAACGTACGCACCGAGCGCAACAGCCCTTGCACGAGGTCCGCAGGAGAGGCATTTCGCATGCGCATCAGTTCTGCACGCAGGCGGTCTTCGCCAAACTCGTTCCCTTCCAACACCCCAGCCTCAACAAGTCCATCAGTTGAAAGGAGGAGCGTTCCACCCGCGGAAACATCAATGGTCTCGACGGCGAACCTTGCGTCTTCGACGAGACCGATGGCGGCCCCGGTGGGTGAGAGAGAAAGTATCTCGTTCTCACTCCGTGCTGCCGGACCAATCAGCAACGGCGCATTGTGTCCGGCGTTTGCATATCGGACGATGCCCGAACCCGGGGTGATTTGAAGAACAACGATCGTGACGAATTTCGTCAAGTTAATATTGTGACAGAAGACGCTGTTTGCTCTCTCGAGAATCTGATCCGGCGATGTACTCTCGGGGACGATGATCCGGAGTGAGGCCTGGAGGCTGGCCATAAGCATGCTCGCAGGCATTCCCTTGCCCATGACATCGGCAATGATCACTGCATGACTTCCGTCGCGAAACTGGAGAAAGTCGAAGTAGTCTCCACCGACGATGGAGGCCGGCTGACTGAAGGCCGCGAGTTCCCAGCCCGCTATTCCGGGAACCTGATGAGGAAGGAGAGCCCGTTGGACTTTTTGTGAAAGCTCCAGTTCCGCTTCCAGCCTCCTTCGTTCCTCGCCCGTGAGATGGTCGATGCACACGCTCATCGTGTAGTTCGTCTCGAGCCATGGCTCTCCGACATGTTCGTGACACACCGAGCAGATGCCGAGCTCCTGCGATTCGGCCTGTTGAATTGCCTTCTGGAGCACGGTGACGTGCTCGTCAAGTGCCTCGACGGGGCGTCCTCCCAATCGAAGCATTTGTTTTGCGTTTGGCGCGCTCCTGAGCCAATCGAAGAGGTTCTGTTGCTGCCCACGGAGACTTTCAGCCATGCGGCCAAACCACGGTTTGTTCATGACATTTCCTCCCGGGTCTATTCCTTATCTAAAAGATACGGTAAAAACCAGGAGGAAGTTGCCTGTGCGGAACTCCGGTCAGTACGGGCTTTGTTAAGTGTACTGCCGTCGCTCAACATCTTCCGGTCGGCGTGAGTTCCGTCGGGGGCGGCGGACCACAATATCATGAGGTATTTGCCAATGCGCAACGTAGGCATTATCGGTTCCGGCATCGTCGGACGCACGCTTGCGGATGGGTTTTTGAAACATGGATATCACGTTTCAGTGGGAACCGGCAACGCAGCGAAGCTGTCCGAATGGAAATCGAAGGCGGGGGCAAATGCCCACGTCGGAAGTTTTGCCGACGCCGCGGCATTCGGCGAAATGGTTGTACTTGCGGTCAAGGGAAGCGCCGCGCTTGAGGTGATACAACAGGCCGGGCCGTCCGCTCTGGCGGGTAAAACGGTTATCGATACGACAAATCCGATCGCGGACGCTCCGCCCGTAAACGGCGTGCTGAAGTACTTCACTTCTCTCGATGACTCTTTGATGGAAAGGCTGCAGACAGCATACCCTTCCATTCGTTTTGTCAAGGCATTCAGTTGTGTCGGCAATGCGTTCATGGTCAACCCAAGATTTCCGGACGGCAAGCCAACCATGTTCATGTGTGGAAATGATTCGACGGCGAAGGCCCACGTGACAAAGATCCTGGATCAATTCGGTTGGGAGACGGAGGACCTGGGAAACGTCGAATCTGCCCGTGCCATCGAGCCGCTCTGCATTCTCTGGTGCATCCCCGGACTGCAACGGAACCAGTGGACTCATGCGTTGAAACTGCTGAAGCTTTCCTGACCACCGCCGGGGGAGGTACAACAATACCGCCAGCGAAACCGAAGCCAGCACCACGGTCACTACCGTGACCGTCGATGGTCCGACCACATCGGGTTTTGGCCTGGGATCGGCCAACAGCGCGGCGCTGACACTTTCGCTCTATTTCTGACGAGGTGATTGGGCGATTCTTGCTTCATGAAATCTGCAGGCTCGAGGCTCTCTGGTTCAGGAATCTGGAGCCTGCGGCGTTTCCGGAGCGACGGGATTTCCATGGTTGCACGCGAACGGATGTCGATTCTCATCACTCTCATACGACTACTCTTTGAAGACCAACTATCT
>DAINBR010000332.1:0-3909 GCA_036732865.1 Bacteroidota bacterium
GGACGCGCCCAGCGTGATGTCTACGCAAGTGTGCTTGCAGCCCAGCGAGACGCCATCGATGTCGCGCGCGCGGGCATGATCGCGTCGGATCTTGATGCCGCGGCGCGCACGCGCATTGCGGCGGACGGCTTCGGACGTTTCTTCACCCATTCGCTCGGACACGGCCTTGGGCTGAGGATCCATGAACGGCCCCGTGTGTCACACCTCAGCAACGAGCGGCTGCGGGTGGGAAGTGTGATTACGATCGAACCCGGGATTTATCTCCCCGAACGCTTCGGCGTGCGCATTGAAGATGATGTCGTACTGACGTCGTCGGGATGTACGGTGCTCACAGGAGCCCCCAAAGAGCTTCTCATAATGTGACTATGCCTCCTCGAACAGAAACTCCACGGCGGGTGCTGGTCATCGCGTACTACTTTCCGCCCATGGGCCTGAGCGGAGTCCAGCGCACACTGAAATTTGTCAAGTATTTCTCGGAGTACGGTTGGCACCCGACGGTGTTGACCGTGGAACCGCGCGGATATCTCGCCCAGGACGATACGCTGCTGGAAGATCTGGAGGGGCGTCATGCACGCATCGTGCGTACGGCCGCGGCGGGACCGGGAAAACTGGTCACCGAAAAACCAGTTGTCAAGTTTCCTTCCGAACGGAGCCGGAAGATGCTCAGCCGCCTCAGTGATACGGTGTTTATCCCCGACAACAAGATCGGATGGAAGTCCAAGGCTGTGAAACGGGCACTGGAGATCGCGCGGGAGACCCCATTTGACATGATCTTCGCCACTGCGCCTCCTTTCACGGATTTTCTCATCGGCCGTGCCCTGAAGAAAAAGCTGAACATCCCCCTCGTGTTCGACTATCGCGATCCCTGGGTCGACTATCCATTCAAATTTTATCCCACTCCGCTGCACAAGCTGGCGAACATACGACTCGAGCGCCGGGCACTGAAAGCCAGCAGCCACATAGTGACGACGAACAGAAAAGTCAAGGAGCTCATTCTTAAGAGGCACCGGTTTCTAGGGTACCACGATGTTGATATCATTCCACAGGGATTTGACCCTGCGGACTTTGAGAAGGCACGGTGCGTACCGCTCACCATACCGAAGCGGACTGCCATGCGCATCACCTATGCCGGGGTGTTCTGGGAAGACCGGAAGCCGGACTACTTTCTCTCTGCGCTGGCCGAACTGCAGAATGAACAGCCGCGCTTGCGCGGGCGCATCAACGCACACTTTGTCGGCAACTTCCGTGAAGAAAACCGGAAGCTGGTGTCTCGTCTGGGCCTGCACGCGGCCGTTACCGAGACAGGCTATCTCCCGCACGTACAGTGCATCCGTGAGCTTCTGGCCTCAGATGTCCTCTGGATGATTGTCGGTGATGATCTCGGTTCTCCGGGGAAGACCTATGAGTACATCGGTGCGGGGAAACCTATCCTGGCATGTACTCCGGATGGATTCATCAAGACTGCGGTGCTTGAGGCGGGGGGCACGGTCACCGCGCCGGACGATGTGCCGGCGATCAAAGCGGCAATCATGAATTTCTTCAACCGCTGGGAACGGCATGAATTGCGCGGGCCTGACCAGGAGGTGATAGACCGCTACAATCGCGTCCTCCTGACGAGATCAGTTGTGAGAATCTTCGAATCTCTCCTTGTGGAATCATAACATGAACGTGCTGGTCATCGGATCCGGTGGCAGGGAACACGCGCTGGTATGGGCTCTTGCCCGATGCGACGGCGTCACCAAACTCTTTTGCGCCCCGGGGAATCCCGGGATGGCGCGAGCGGCGGAACTCGTGCCCATCGCCACCACCGACTTTCATGCACTCCTGGCGTTTGCCCGAAAAGAACGGATTGACCTGACCGTGGTCGGTCCGGAACAACCTCTTGCTGAGGGAATTGTCGATCTCTTCCGTGAACATGGCATAGCCGTTTTCGGGCCGACGCGCCTGGCCGCCGAACTCGAGTGGAGCAAGGTGTTCGCCAAGGAATTCATGTTTCGTCATCGCATCCCCACTGCCGCGAGCAGAACATTTGCGCAGGGGGAGGAATCCGGAGCTTCGGAGTATTTGCAGGGAGTCCCGTTGCCTGTTGTCATCAAGGCCGATGGCTTGGCAGCAGGAAAGGGTGTGCTCATCTGTCACGACCGGGAGGAGGCCACGCGGGAGGTACTCGGCATGCTCAGTGGAGCCAGATTCGGCCGGGCTGGTTCGCGTGTTGTCGTGGAAGAGTTTCTCCGGGGTGAGGAGGCATCGGTGTTTGCGATCACCGACGGCACGGACTATGTAATACTCGCTCCGGCACAGGATCACAAGCGTGTACTCGACAACGACGAGGGGAAGAACACAGGCGGCATGGGGGCATACGCGCCGGCTCCCATTGTGACTGCCGCGCTCCTGCGGCAGGTGGAGGAAGAAATTGTGCGGCCGACACTTGCAGGGATGGCTGCCGAGGGTAGACCGTATTCCGGCTGCCTGTATGTCGGATTGATGATCACTCCCGACGGGCCCCGAGTGGTCGAATATAACTGCAGGTTCGGCGACCCCGAGACCCAGGTTGTTCTTCCGCTGTTCGCGGGGGACCTGGCCCAACTGCTACTGGCGGCGGCTCGAGGCGGGATCGGAGCGCATCGGAGCTTGAGCTGGACCCCCCGGACGCCAGGCACGGCAGTCTGTATCGTTCTTGCCTCCGGAGGATATCCCGACGCGTATGAACAGGGCAAGGCCATCACCGGACTCGAACGTCTGGATCGCCGGGAGGGCATCATTGCCTTTCACGCGGGGACGCGGATGGAAGGGACGAACCTGGTTACCTCCGGAGGCCGTGTCCTCGGCATCACTGCCATGCGAACATCCGGGATTATTGCAGATACCATTCGCGATGCTTATGCGGCAGTCGCGCAGCTACATTTTGAGGGGATGCACTACCGGCGCGACATCGGATATCGGGCGCTCGTCTACGCCATCGGTTCCTACATCGAAAGAAAAAGCACGCCATGAACATACTGGTCACTGGAGGCGCAGGCTTCATTGGGTCCCATATTGTTGACGCCTATATTGCCGATGGTCACCGTGTTACGGTGGTCGATAACCTCACCACGGGAAAACAGGGGAACATCAACCCCGCCGCAGAGTTCTGCAACGTGGATATTCGTGATGCGGATGCCCTCGGCAAGGTGATGACCGCCGGCAAATTTGATATCGTCAATCATCATGCCGCACAGATGGATATCCGCCGGTCGGTAGCTGACCCGGCTTACGACGCATCGGTCAACATCCTAGGCATGCTCACGCTGATGGAGCAGAGTCTCCGCCTGGGAATCCGGCGGGTGATCTTTGCTTCGAGCGGGGGTGCGGTGTACGGTGAGCAGGAGGTATTTCCCGCGCCGGAAACGCATCCCACACGCCCGATCTCCCCCTACGGCGTCGCGAAACTGACGACCGAGCAATATCTGTTCTATTATGCGTCTGTCCATGCGTTCGAACCGGTCGTGCTCCGGTACGCGAATGTCTATGGTCCGAGACAGAACCCCGAAGGGGAAGCGGGTGTGGTGGCAATCTTCACCACCAAAATGCTTCAGGCGGGGATGCCGGTGATCAACGGGGATGGTGCTCAGACGCGGGATTATGTGTTCGTGGGTGATGTGGTAAACGCCAATCTCTTTGCCCTGCGGACGAAGGGAAGCCATGTTTACAACGTGGGAACGGGCATCGAGACCGATGTCAACTCGATATTCCGGACGCTCAAGGCTGCGACAGGGAGCGGCTGTGCGGAAACGCACGGAGCAGCGAAGAAAGGCGAACAGACGAGAAGCGTGCTTGACTGCCGACTGATTGCGACGGAATTGGGGTGGCACCCGACTGTCACGCTGGCGGACGGCCTGCGCAGGACCGTGGAGTCTTTCCGCCGTCAAT
>DAINBR010000333.1:0-3894 GCA_036732865.1 Bacteroidota bacterium
GCCGATCGGTTCCTCTGCCGGTGAACTCACGCCGGCCGCGGCGCAGCACCTCGGCCTCACGACGGCCTCAAAAGTCGCGGTCGGCATCATCGACGCTCACTCAGGCGGCATTGGCGTGATAGGCTTGGGCTTCACCAGCACGCCGAAACCCGCCGCCCTCGAACGTATCCTCGCCCTGATCGGCGGCACGTCCTCCTGTCATATGGCTGTGGCCCGGTCGCCCCATTTCATCAAGGGGATCTGGGGGCCGTACAGAAATGCAATGATCCCCGGACTCTGGCTTACCGAGGGAGGACAGAGCGCGACAGGGTCGCTTCTCGATTTCATCATTCACTCTACATGCCGCTCGGAAATCGTCGCCGCCGAAGCGCGCGGCCGCGGGGTCAGCGTCTACGAATATCTGAACGGCATCGTGTCTGATATTAAGCAACGGGAATTGGAAGGGCCGGCGATCGTCAAAGACCTCCACGTCCTCCCCTACTTTTTGGGGAACCGTTCACCGCACGCAGACCCCACGGCACGGGGCATCATCAGCGGACTCACACTGGACTACAGCATTGACTCCGTCGCACGGCTGTACTATGCCACGATCCAGGCGATCGCCTACGGCACCCGCCACATCATCGAAACGATGAACGACAACGGGTATGCCATCAAGCGCATCCATGCCTGCGGCGGCGGCACGCGCAACCCCCTCTGGCTCCAGGAACATGCCGATATCACCGGCTGCGAGATCATCCTGCCGCGGGAACCGGAGGCGGTCCTGCTTGGCACAGCGATCCTCGCTGCGGTCGGCGCCGGCAGGTTTCCGACCATCATGGATGCGGCAGTCCGCATGAATTCGGCGGGACAGAGGATTCAACCGAGGAAAAAGCACGCGCGTTTTCACGCCGCAAAGTACAGGGTCTTCCGGAAGATGTACGATCATTTTCGGGTGTACCAAGAACTCATGAAACCGTTTTGAGCTCACATCACGACGGAGCGCACATGACATCAATTCGAATACTCCCCATCCTTCTCGTCTTTGCCGGAGGCACCATGATGGCTCAACAATCGTACAATGGCCTTGGTTTGGGGCTCGGGACGCTTTCCCGGCTTTCACACGCGAAGACCCGCTCGATCAGCCCCGAGAACTTCACCGGAGATAAGGGCAAGGGCGGAATGGCCACCGAGGGAACCGGTGCCAAAGCCGCGCGCGATCTCGGGCAGGGGTGGAAAATCTCTCCTTCCGTGAAGATCAAGCCTAATGAGACCTTCACCCTCGCCGAGATCAAAGGCCCGGGTGCCATTCAACAAGTGTGGATGACCCCGAGCGGACACTGGCGCTACGCGCTCCTGCGCATCTTCTGGGACGGCGAAGCCACACCGTCCGTCGAAGCGCCGGTGGCCGATTTCTTCGCCAACGGCTGGTGCCAGTTTGCCCCAATCGTTTCGCTCCCGGTGTGCGTCAACCCGGGGAACGGTTTCAACTGCTATTGGGAAATGCCGTTCCAGAGATCATGCAAGATCACCGTCGAGAACATCGCCGAGGAAGACCTGGTCCTTTACTACCAGATCAACTATACGCTCACTGACGTTCCTGACGACGCAGCGTACTTCCACGCGCAATTCCGCCGCGTCAACCCGCTCCCGTACAAACAGGACTACACCATTCTCGATGGTGTGAAGGGCTGGGGGCACTTTGTCGGGCTCTACATGGCCTGGGGGGTGAACAACAACGGCTGGTGGGGAGAAGGAGAAATCAAGTTCTACCTGGATGGCGACGGCCCGTACCCGACCATCTGCGGGACCGGCACGGAAGATTACTTCTGCGGTTCTTACGGTTTCGAGAATCCCAAGACAAAGCAGTACGTGGAATTCACGACACCGTACGCGGGCATGCCGCAAGTTATCCGTCCGGACGGCCTCGGTGCCAACTCCCAGCAACGGTTTGGACTCTACCGCTGGCACATCATGGATCCCGTCAGGTTCGAAAAGGATCTCCGGATCACCATGCAGGCACTGGGATGGCGGTCCGGTGGACGATACCTGCCGCTGCAAGACGATATTGCCTCGGTGGCCTTCTGGTATCAGGCGGAACCTCATGCGCCGTTCCCCAAGCTGCCGGACAAGGATGTGCTGGAAGTGAAGTAGAAGCTACAGTTGGAGACTGATCCGCTCCGGCATGCTGCTCGTGGTGCAGTATGCCGGAGGGTTCAGGATTATGTGAAGGGGAATGGATCTTTGGTCAAGCGGTAGAGGATCTCCCCCGCCTTAGGCACGAGGAGCACTCCTTCCTTCTCCCGGTCTTTCCAGTCATTCATGGTGATGGAGCGGGGGTCGCGATACCCCAGATTTACCTTCGTGCATTCTGCCTCCGAAATCCCTGTCGCAAGGATCACGGATATGCGCGGGTGTTCGACACCGTCCACCATCTTTCCCACACCGCGCACGTGCGTGGAGTGCGCCAGGACTCCCCGCGGGATGCGGGAGAAGCGGTCAAACCGGGCGAGGAAATAATCCCGGACATGATAGCCGATTTCGCTGATGAGTTTCCCGTGCGTGACGGATATTTCTTTGATATGCGGCGCATAGATGATCACTTCGCCGCCGTCTGCTATGACCGGCTCCAGTTTATACGTGCACTTCGCTCCCACCCAGAGGTCGTCGTACATCGGAGGGGCGCAAGAGAGCACGCTGTGATACGGCCGGTCTTTGTACAGGATGTGGATCAAATTTGAGAGGTCTGCCGCCCCTTCCCACGCTTCTTCCGGGTTTCCGCAGTACAATCCCGCCAGACCGTGTCCGCGGACGACCAGGCTGCAGCAGTACCGCTTGACGGGCAGGAGGGATGCCGCCTTGTTGACGACCGCCCGCACCGGCGTATTCTTCCGCCCGATAATTACGGGACTCGTGATGAGTGCGCCGAGCCAGTGAAACATGTCAATGATTTCCGGTCCCGAAATGCCGGGGAAAAGATACTTGTTGCCGCCCGAGAAACCCACCACTTCATGCGGAAATACCGGTCCCACAATCATCACCAGGTCGTACTCGAGCACAAGTTTGTTGATGGTCACGTTCACGCGTTCACGCATGAGTCCGCCCGAGATGTGCTCCACGTCGCGTTCGGTGATCGTGCCAATTGAGAGCAGTTGGGAGGGATCATTCCAGTGATGGTTGAACACACGGATACGCGGGAAGAGCCGGGCGCGTTCGCCCGGATCCATCTCGAGCCGTTGGTCAATGGCCCCTTCACTCATCGGCGGATGGGTCCCCAGCGCCACGAGCACATCCAATTGCTTCACGCGCGGCTGTAACAGCGCGGCGATTTCGCGGAACATCAGACCGATGGGGGCAGTCCGCGTGCTGTCGGGGATCACCATCAGCACCCGCCTCCCATCGAAAGCCTCTTTCTCGAATGCGCCCGCCAGAATGGTGCGGACCTCCTCAACGGTCAAATCGCGATCAGTGAAACCCGAGCCGGTCATTCATCCTCCTGTGATTCTTGCACGGTGAATCCCAACGCGGACAAGGACTCCCGCAGTGAGTTGCACCCTTGCGGGGCAATGACCCGGGTAGCGTGAAACTCGCGCCGTACCGGATAGCTTGCCCGTTGTCTGCGGAACTCTGCGCGCCTGGCATCGTCAGGCAATGCGATCAGTTCCCGGAAACGCCTGTCGTCTACCTCGATGCTGTAGCAACAGTTTATGACACGGCGGAGTTCTTCCTCCCCATCCGCCTGTGGTGAAAGCACAATCCGGCTCGTCCGGGGAGCAGGCATGGCTGCCGGGTCAGGCCACTGTCTCGTTACCCCAAAGTGGCGCACAATGGACTCGAACATCGCGCGAGCGGCATTAACCTTTCCGTCGAATGAATATCCCGCAATGTGTGGTGTCCCGATGAGAACGGTGCTGA
>DAINBR010000334.1:0-3884 GCA_036732865.1 Bacteroidota bacterium
ACGGCTCCGTCCCGAGCTGCTCGCAGAGGTCGAGAAACTCGTGAGTTCCAAAGCTGTTGTCCTCGGTCGTGCCACCCCACCAGACATTGACCATGGATGGACGTTGTGCCTTCGGGCCGATACCGTCCTTCCAGTGATACGTATCGGCAAAGCATCCTCCCGGCCATCGCAGCACCGGGATCCGGAGAGCGCGCAGGGCGGCAACTACGTCGTTCCGAATGCCACGGACGTTCGGGATGTCGCTCTTCCCGTCGCCTACGAAGAATCCTCCGTAGATGCAACGGCCGAGGTGTTCAGAAAAGTGACCGTAGATGTTTCGATTGATGGTATCTTTGCCCTGATCCGCATGCACGACGATGCGGGTCTGTCCGGAAGCGGGAGCGACTGTTACCAAGCAAAGGGCGGAAGCGACAAATGAGAGAAAAAGTCCGGTCGGCACAGAGGGTGTGAGCATGGGGGTTCCTTTTGAGGTTGCGAGTGGACAGCGCAATATACGCACTCCGCATTCAAGAAAAAACCCGTTGCCAATACATCTCCGATCAACGCTTCGCCCTGACGTGATCCGGTTCGGTCAGATCATGTACTCCACGGTGGGCCTTCGTTCCTCCTGAGCCTGGATGCGTGCCTTGTGCTCCTGGTACACGAAGGAGTAGGGTGGAACGCTCTCGGTCAACCAAACATTCCCGCCGATGATGCTGTGATGACCCACAACGGTATCGCCCCCAAGGATGACGGCCTGGGCATATATGACCGAGTGATGCTCGATCGTGGGATGTCTTTTGGATTTGGCAAGCCGCTTGTCCACGCTGAGTGCCCCCAGCGTCACGCCCTGATACAGTTTCACGTCGTCACCGATAACGGACGACTCCCCGATGACTATGCCTGTGCCGTGATCGATGGCGAAGCTCTTGCCGATTTCCGCACCCGGATGAATATCAATCCCAGTGAGGTGATGCCCGTACTCCGTAAGAAGCCGGGGAAAAATGGGAACATGCTTCTTGTAGAATTCATGAGCGAAGCGGTATATGGCGATTGCCGTGAATCCGGGATACGCGAGGATCACCTCATCCAGCGACTCCGCAGCTGGATCACCAAGATGGATTGCCTCTGCGTCGTCCATCAGCCGGGCATGAATGCCGGGTAGCGCGGCCATGAACTCCCCGGAAATTTGTGACGATTCCTGGGCGCGGTCGGACAGAAGGGGCGTGAGGAGCCGCGTGAGATCGCCTTCAAGGAGCACGAGGCGCGAAGCGATCTGCTCGGGCGTGCTGAGAAGCTCCTTCGAGAAATGGGGAAAGAGCGCGGCCATGAGGTTGTCGACGAATCGCTCCGACCCGTCCTTGAGCTGAAATCCGAATCGGGCTTCGTCCCTGTGCGCGTTCAGGTGATCGACAAATGCGTTGCGGTTCATGTGAAATGCCTGTTGTTCTCTGATGTGCCACCTGCAATGAGTGGAACCGTTCGAATGTTCAGCCGGTTCCACCAACTTGCTGGAATCTACTTCCACGGATAAATGTAACCAACATTACTCAAAAGAACTTATCCATGGGGTCAAAAGTGGCAGGAGAGGGCGGGGGAGAGGTCAATAAGACATGACTGTTTGAAGAAAGGATAGCCGGTGCCGACTCTTTTTTCGTTCTCAGGAGAGGTTTGGAGATAGGTCTCAGGAGAATCGGCACCGGCGGGGATCGGTGGTTCAAAGCCCCGGCGATTCAGTTCCGGGGGGTCGTTTTTCAATACTTAAGTGCTTTATGGGGAAGAACTGTGTCACAGCGATCCTGTGCTCCCGTCCATATCCGCATACCCAACATCCATCAACTTCCAGCGTGCAGGCCTCACCATACACAACCAGCGTTCCCTTGTTGCCGCATTTGGGACAATCTGCTACTCCATTCCAAGCTGCCATAGAGTCTCCCTTGTCCTGTAATACACCGCAAATATGATACCAACCTTATGACATCGTTGTCGGGCCTGATACGCGCTTTTCTCCGACAAGAGGGTTTGTCATTCCACAAGTGCACAAATCCAACCACACTCCGGTTCGAGCTGACTTGGATGGGACCCTGACCCTGTGCGACTTTCAGTGCACCTTTCAGTCCGGAATTCCTTGGTGCTTTCAGTCCGGCACTCAGTGCAGCATTCATTGCGGCACTCGGTTCGGCATTCAATGTCTTCAGTTTGCATACAGAGGGTTGTGTCCGTATATTTCAAGACTTGTCTCATTGCCATGGCACGAAATGATTACCAGTGAACCAAATTTGCGGGTCGGAATACTCGAGGAGTATCCACGGGTCAAGGGAAACCTCCGCGGCCCGTTTCTGGATGAAAAAGGAGCACGCAGAGAAGGGGATTTCGCCTGCACAGCCAAAGACGACGGCTTCGAGCTGGTTTTTGCCAGCGATGGCAAAACCTCTGAAACACCGGGGATTATGCTCACACCCGCGGGACCAGACACTTCGATCGTTTTGCAAGATGTTACGATCGGGGTCAAGTTCCATTGGGAGCGGAAAGAGACGCAGACCTTCCAGGGCGCCCTCCAGCTTCTTACCAGGCCCGGAAAGGGCATTACGGCAATCAATGTCATCCCTCTCGAAGAATACCTCAAGAGCGTCATTTCTTCGGAAATGAGTGCAACAGCACCAGCGGCTCTCCTGAAAGCCCATGCGATCACATCGCGCAGCTGGCTTGTCGCCATGCTCGAGCGCGCCGCCGAAGAAGGACATGTCCCTCGTGCATCGACCCCGCTCAACCCGGAAACAACCGAGCTCATCAGGTGGTATACGCGCGAAGATCACGACCTTTACGATGTCTGCGCCGATGATCACTGTCAGCGCTATCAAGGGACAACGAAGATCATTTCCCGCACAGTGGCTGCGGCTATCGAGGAAACCCGTGGAGTCTTTCTCGTCCACGGAGGAAACATTTGCGATGCAAGATACTACAAGGCGTGCGGTGGTCTGACGGAGGAGTTTGCCAACTGCTGGGAGGATCGCCAGGTCCCTTACCTGCACTCGATCGCCGATTCGCTCACCTCGTTCCCGCCGATCACATCAGAAAATCAGATGAGGGAGTGGGTGCACTCGTCGCCCGGCGCATTCTGCAACACTCGTGACGGTGGGATCCTCAGGCAGGTCCTCCCATCGTTTGACCAGGAGACGACTGATTTCTTCCGCTGGAAAGTTGTTTATTCCCGCGAGGAACTCGAGGACCTCCTTCTCCGGAAATCCGGCATCCGTTTTGGGATGTTGCGCGCACTGGTTCCTGTTGAACGCGGCCCCTCCGGACGAATCGTACGATTGCGCATCGAGGGCTCCGAACGAACAATCACGGTCGGAAAGGAGCTTGAGATCCGCCGCTGGCTTTCGCCGAGTCATCTCTACAGTTCGGCGTTTGTTGTCGAAACGGAGCAGGATGACACCGGCATTCCACGCCGGTTCACACTCTACGGAGCTGGTTGGGGACATGGCGTTGGATTGTGCCAGATCGGCGCGGCGGTCATGGCGGTAAAGGGGTTCGCTGCGGATGAGATCGTGCGGCATTATTTCCGCGGCGCTGCTGTGAAGCGCCTCTACTGATCCCGGACTGACGCGATGACGCCATATCTTCTTGCTCTTCTGCTCCAGATCGTTCCGATCCGCTTTGCCTGGATCTCCGATCTACACGTGGGGAGCCAGGGAGCAGCGGATGCACTCGAGCGCGCCGTTGGCCAACTAAACCAACAGGACGACATCCGCTTCGTGATACTCACCGGAGATATCACCGAAATGGGTTCCGACGAGGAACTTCACACGGCCAGGCGCGTCCTCGACGGTCTCCGTCATCCGTTCCACATCATTCCCGGCAACCACGACACGAAATGGTCCGAATCCGGAACAACCACATTC
>DAINBR010000335.1:0-1102 GCA_036732865.1 Bacteroidota bacterium
TCACCGTCGGTTATTTCGTCTTCACCCTGTTGTTCACCCTGAGGGTGTTGACCAGGATGGGCGATGAGACCGTCCACCAATTCAACACCTTTATCGCAACGATGCTCGGGTTGGTCTCGCTTGTGGTGTTCCTTTACCTGATCGACTACGCGGCTCGATTGCTGCGTCCTGTCAGCATCGTGCAGCGTGTGGCGAAGTCGGGAAGCGTGGTTATCGAGAGCGTCTATCCCCTGGAGTCAACAACGTCCCCGAGCACCGTTGAGTCGTCCGGCAGTTCCGCATTCCCGGTCCGGACCGCAGCCAACACGGGCACCTCGGGGATCGTGCTTGCCGTGGACCTGGAGGGACTGGTCAGGCGGGCGCGGCACGCCAACGGGATGATTGAATTTGTCCCCCAGGTGGGCGACTTCCTGGCGGCGGATGAACCCCTGTTTTATTTGTATGGCGGCGCCGGCAACATCAACGACCGTCAACTGCAGGCAGCAGTCGCGCTGGGGTCCGAACGCACTCTCGAGCAGGATCCGACCTTCGCATTCCGCATCCTGGTCGACATCGCGATCAAGGCGTTGTCACCGGCCATCAACGATCCGACGACGGCCGTTCTCGCCATCGACCAGCTTCACCGTCTGCTTCGGCATGTTGGTCTGAGGCATGTCAGCCGCGAAGAAATCTTCGACGAAACCGGCGAACTGCGGCTCGTATTCCGGACGCCGAACTGGGAGGACTTCGTGCACCTCGCGTGCACCGAAATTCGTCATTTCGGCGCGGGCAGTATCCAGATCATGAGGCGGATGCGTTCCATGCTGGAAAATCTCATGCACACCCTGCCGCCGCATCGTCATCCCGAGTTGCACAAGCAGTTGGCTCTCCTGGATCGCGTGATCGAGGGGCATTACATCTTTGCCGAAGACCGGGCGCTTGCCCGGATCGCAGATCCTCAGGGATTGGGAGGTTCGGTGGGCGTGCAAGCCGCAAACTCGAAACCAAACGCCGACGGTGGAGGATGCACCCAGTGAGGGGGTACAGGAGAGATGCTATCAGGAGGCAGGGTCAGGCATGTCCCTGCCTCTCTTCATTTCCCTGGTCCACAACTGTCACGATG
>DAINBR010000335.1:1112-3880 GCA_036732865.1 Bacteroidota bacterium
GTACATCAGCGGCTGCTGGCTGCGCTGCCGGATTTTTCTTTATCTGTATCACCGTGCTCTCCTTTTTCTGAGGGGCGACCCTGACGGGCTCAGTCAATCCCAGATCAATCATCCATGCCGGCAGTTCCGGTTTTCTGCTCAGCGTGCGTTTCCGGAACGGGCTGCTCAACAGCTTGAGTATATCCGAAGTCTTCATATGCCTGCCCAATGTACGGAGCAGCCGCCAGGTCTGGATGGGGCGCCGCAGGACACGATGGGCAAAAAGCAGCGCGTAGCCCTTCTGTCTGGCGCGGTTCACCGTCTCGCTGGGCAGGACGTTCGGATCGATATCGGAGCACTTGAACCACTTGTCCCAGTCCCGGTCGTCGTCCAGGATGTTGCAGTCGAGATACTCCTTCCACAGGGGCGTTCCGCGATAAACGCATAATCGGTTAAACCCGAAAGTATCCAATTTGAGCCGGGCGGCAAAGCGAAAGCTCTCCAGGATGTCCTCTTCGGTTTCGCCGGGAGAGCCGACCAGGAAGAAGCCATGGGCTCTTTCGATTCCGTGGTGCTTGGCTTCGCTGACGGCGTGTTCGATTTGTTCCAGCGTCTGCCTCTTGTCGAGCCGATCAAGGATTTTTTGCGTCCCCGCTTCCACACCAAACGCCAGGAAATTGCAGTTCGCCCTGCTCATGACGTCGAATTGATCCACCGCGACGGAGTCCACTCGGCCTTCACACCCCCACTTGAACTGCAGTTTGCGCTGGATGATACCCTGGCAGATGTCGTTGATGCGGGTCCGTTTCATCAGGAAGTGATCGTCGGTCAGATAGATGGAACGATAGCCCATATCGTTGAGCTGCTGCATTTCTCCCAGAACATGCTCCGGCGAACGGTATCGCCACTTGCCGTTGGTCAGCGCCGGGATGTCGCAATAGATGCAGGTGTAGGGACAACCCCGGGAAGTCTGCATCGTGCAGAACTTTCCCAGCGACAGAACGGCAGGCACATCGAGAGGCAGGGATTCGATGTAATCGATCGGGAGTGTGGTCCGGTCGGGATACGGGAACTGGTCCAGATCCGTAATGAGCGGCCTGGCGGTGTTTCGGACGATTCTTTCGCCGTCACGCCAGACGAGGCCGGCAACGCTTGCAGGGTCTTCCATGTGGTCCAGGTATTCCGGCAGGAGTTCTTCGCCTTCGCCAACTCCCACGCAGTCAATGGAAGGACAATCTTTGAGAACCCGATCCGCATTCATCGTGGCAAATACCCCGCCGATAATGATCGGAACGGCCGGCTGTTCGGACTTGAGCATCCGGGCCATGCTCTTTGCCGCCGGGTAAGTGGTCGTGGATAGAAATGAAATGGCAATGACGTTCGGCAGTTCTTCCCTGAGTGCTTGTGCGATGTCCGGCTCCTTCATCTGTGGATGGCAGGTGTCGAACATTCGGACCTGGTGGCCGTGCCGGCGCAAAACGGGCGCAAGCGTCTCGATGCCGAGAGGGGGAAATCCCATCACCTTGATCCGCAGATCGTCCGGCTTCGATCCGCCCAACTCTTCCGGCAGCAGCCGGTAGAAATTCTCGTCGTTTATGAAAATGAGGAATACTTTCATGTTGTTCGGCCTTTCTGTATTTGGCCATTAACAGGCAGTTGCTCTGGGACGTGTAATTACCTCCGAGGGGAATCCACTTCTCCTAGTATGATTCAATACATCTTTTGATGCCGGAGGGAAATGGGACCTTGGTCCCATACGCACTGGACCTTGGTCCATCAAGGATAAGAAGTGGACATCATCAAACCAACCCGGTGATCTCGGCAAATGAGAGGGTCGACGGAGGACCGTCTTTTGGGTGCGGTCGGTAGACAACCTGCGGAGTGGGGGCAGAAGGCCAAAAACAAGAAAAGAGGGTTTCGGTTAAAAAACACCGAAACCCTCTCCCTGTCTTGGTGGGCCGCACAGGGATCGAACCTGCGACCCGCTGATTAAGAGTCACGACCCCCGAGTTTCCGCAACTCCTCAATATTGCATAAGTATTTACAATAATTGAATTTAGATGATTCTCAATTTCAATTGATTTTAGGCGATTTTTGCTCTTTTAGGCGATTTTTTCCACATGTCTCCCACACACGAGTACACTTACTACTTCTCGAGAATGTATTCCGAACAGATTGATGATTTGCAAGTGAAATGAGGGAGAGGATGCTGCAGCCGGCTACGTACGGCGAGAGCCTGCAGCGCTACGAATGGCTCCTGATAATTCATCGGATTCACATCCTTTCAGGATATATCCGAGGGCGCCGGCTTGCATCATATTCGTCATGAATTCGTCAGTGGCATAAATGGAAAGTGCCAGGATCTTCATGCCGGGCATTTCGGCAAGAATCCGGCTGGTGGCTTCGGCACCATCCATGAGCGGCATTTTCACATCCATGAGGACAACATCAGGGAGCAGCTTGCGAGTCAGTGCAATTGCGTTCAATCCGTCTTCCGCTTCCCCGACCACTTCCATGTCAGTCTGACGGTTGATCACTTCTTTGAGCACATTGCGATACACCTGGTGGTCGTCTGCGATCAAAACCCTGGTCTTCATCATGATTCCCTTCTCCCGCTATTGTGAAAGGATACCCCCCGCTTCGGGCACTTGCGATCAGCCCAAAGCCGCGGGAAGTACGGCCGTCACCACCGTGCCGGCTCCCAGAGTGGATTCGATGCTGAGGCTTCCGCTTAGGGCAATCAGTCGTTCCCGGATACTGTAAAGTCCGAACCCGCCCTCGACAGTGGG
>DAINBR010000336.1:0-3852 GCA_036732865.1 Bacteroidota bacterium
CATCGATGGCAGTGCGTGTGTATTTCTGGTCCAGGGATGCCTTCGGCGAGAGGTGGTAATAGCACAAAGCGCTTTGGTACGTTGCATCGGCAACACGCGTGCTGGCAGGATAGTTGCGCTTCACGATCGAATACTCGAAGGCGGCAAGGAGGTACTCCCCCCGCTCGAACCGGCACTCGCCAAGGTAATACTGTGCATCGGGTGCCAATGAGCTCCCCTGATACTGCAGCGTGATCACGGTGAATTCATTTATGGCCGCCAGATGGTCGCCATTATCGAAGAGCTCCTTGGCGCGGCTGAACCGGTCTTCCACGGACATGACCGTGGTGACCTCTGACGAGCCGCATCCGCCGAGCACGAGCGCCGTGATGAGTATGAAACCTGAGACTATTGACTTCGCCATGAAAACCACTCCTCTGCTGCTCCCGTCGAAAGGTGCCTGACCCGTTCTAGGACGCGCCTGGCATCCGCGCCGGGAGGGAGAATCTCCGGCTGGTACCCGCAGCGCACCGGCAAGCACCGCATCACTTCGAGATGTCGGCCCATCGCATCCTTCACCAGGCGGACTGCGAGTGCGAGTCCGTGCCGGGTCCAGAACTGTGACGGTTGCTCAAACACACAATTGCCCAGCGAATGGGCAATGATTGCGTCGCCCTCGCGCGCGATGCCGTGGGGAACGTGAGGATGATGTCCCAATACCAGGTCCACGCCGGTCCTGGCCGCGGCACGCGTAAAAGCAATTGTCCCTGCTGTCGGACGGTCGGTGTATTCGTCTCCGCCGTGATAGCTCAGGATAAGGAAATCCGCGGAATCCCGCCAGGCCCTTATGCGCGGGAAGAGACGGGCCGTGTCGCATGACGCAACCAGCGTATCCCATCGCGACGGACGGATATTCATCAGCGCCGAGCATGCAAAGAGCGCGATGGTGATGCCGTTAACGGAAAACCGGGCCGGCTCGTACGTCTCGCGGGCAGTTCTTCCGCTTCCTGCATGGAGGACACCCGCAGCATCCAGGTTCACCAGGGTTTCGCGGTGGGCCCCCGCTCCGTAATCCAGCGCATGATTGTTCGCCGTGGCTACGACAGTCACACCGCCCTTCCGAAGGGACCACGCACCCGAGGGCGGGCCCGTGAAGATATAGTTGCTGCGGGGATTCTCCGTCTCTCCGCGCTGGTCCGAAAGCGGCGACTCCAGATTTGCGAAGACGACATCATAGGACGCAATCGTATCCGCCAGCTTCCGGAATGGATGCAACGTGTCCCCTCTCAACAGCATCCGGCCGAGTGTGCGGCCGAGGTTCACGTCGCCGAAGGCAATCAGCTGTACTTCTGTGCGGCGCACATTGCTGGCTACGGTCGGTGACAGTTCTTGGGACATCGAAGCCGCAGAAAAGAGCACCACGGTTCCCAGTATCCGCTGCACCACGCCGCGCTTCATCACCGGTCAGCTCCGAGTGGTGAAGAGCATGAACACCGCCACGCCGATTGCCCCGACGAGGATCAGAGGTTCAAGCCATGAAGAGAAGAACCCTTCGGAGGGCACGGTGCCGTGTGTTGCGGTGACGCCCGGATGCTCGACGCGCTCCACATCGCTGAGTGCGATGGTATCTGTGCGCTGCGATTGCCACGCCTCATCGTAGAGATAACGTGCAGATCCCGTGTCGCTGACTCGCAACCAGAGTGTCAATGCCGTCGTGCGGTCGAGGGCACGTCCCCCGAAGATTCCTTCGCGGCGTAAATTCGAATAGTCCACACGCGCGCTTTTGACCGCGCATTGGATTCGCCATTCTCCCCCTGAGGGGACCGGCACGAGACTTCGATCGCGCATCGCGCGCGTCAGGGCTTCCTCGATGAACCAGTACGGACCCGCGGGTTCGACCGATATTTCCGTCTTCAGCGAATCGCGGGGGCGGAGCTGTGTGCATAGTCCGGTTACGGCCTCGGTCACGAGTGACTGGTAGACGTCGAGAGTGCTTGGCGCCTGCACGGAATCCGATTGAGCGAAGCCTTGTGCGACGGACACACAGCACAGCGCCGCGAGAATTGCCACGGGGTGGGCGTTCCTCATCCGGGGAGATCCTTCGAGTTCTGCCGGTTTCTCCGCACGCTACACTCTGGCGGTGTTTGGAGCGTTATGCTGCTCAGGAGCAGCCTTGCGCTTGCGATAAAGAATCCCTACGGGTATGATCACGCAGTAGCCCAACACAAGGAGAATGGGAGAAACGACGAGAGGCAAGAATCCCTCAATCGAACCTTCGAGCATTGCGGCATACCCGGCGATGATAACGAGGAGACCGATCCCAATGATGACAAAATTCTGTCGGTCGAGAGGAAGTGCGATTTCCCGGTTGGGTTTCCGGACTTTGTTTTTGATCGGCTTGGCCACAGTGCGCAACTCCGCTATTGTTTACGAACCCCTTAAAATAAAAGCCCAGCGTTGGGGGGAACGCCGGGCTCGACCATGTACCGTACAACAGTCAGGGGAGTAACTGTCGTATAGGTCGCCACTAAATATACAAAAAGAAGCACGATTGTCAAGAGCCGGGAGGGGGTATTTTGGCTAATATTCTTCATGATGCCGGATTTGAGCCAGTTTCCTGAATAACGCCATCTACGATGCGCAGCACCCGGTCTGCCAGTCTGGCCAGGTTTTCGTTATGCGTCACCACCACAAACGTCTGCCCCATTCGCCGGCTCAGGTCCTTGATCAGTTCGTGGAGGTGTTCAGCGTTGGTGCTATCCAGATTGCCGGATGGCTCATCCGCGAGGACAACCCTGGGGTTGTTCATGAGCGCTCTGGCGACGGCGACCCGTTGTTGCTCCCCGCCGGAGAGGTGGGTTGGTTTTTGGTCAGCGCGGTCGTCGACGCCGACTTCCCTCATGAGTCGTAGCGCCTGTTCCCGGACATCCTGGAACTTCTCGCCCTTGATAAGGCCAGGCATAGAGACGTTTTCCAGGGCGGAAAATTCCGGAAGCAGGTGGTGAAATTGAAACACGAACCCGATGGAACGATTTCTGAAACGCGCCAGGTCGTCATCGTTGAGTGCAAACACATCCACATCGTCATAATGCACGTTGCCTGATGTGGGCCGGTCGAGGGTCCCCAGGATATGCAACAGGGTGCTCTTGCCCGCTCCCGAGGCGCCTACAATGGCGATTATTTCGCCCGGCGCAATGCGGAGCGTGATGCCCCGCAACACGCGAAGCTCGCCGCCGTTGGAAGTTCCGGCCTGGAACGTCTTTGTCACGGCTGCCGCGGTAATGATGCCTGAAGTGGATGTCATGTTTCCGTTACTCCCACCGTATGGCCTGCACCGGGAGCAGACTCGCTGCCCTGCGGGCGGGATAAAGTGACGCCAGGATACTCAGGAGCATAGTCGCGAGTGACACCGCCACAAAATCGGTCCAGCGCACTTCGACGGGAATGGCGGGGATAATGTACACCGTCGGATCGAGCGGGAACAACTGGTAGTGGATCTGGAGATAGCATACCAGAAGGCCGATCCCTGTGCCGAGGAGAGTTCCGATGGTGCCCACGAGTACGCCCTCAAACATGAACACGCGCATAATGCTCGTCGACGTCGCGCCGAGGGCTTTGAGAATGCCGATGTCCCTGCGTTTCTCAATGACTCCCATCGTCAATGAACCGAGCACGTTGAAGGTGGCGACACCCACTATCATGCAGAGAATGATATAGGCAGTCCAGCGCTCCACCTTCATGACGGAATAGAGATCTCTGTGGAGATCGTACCATGTCGAGACGCGGAAGTTGGCCCCGAGTTTGCGCTGGAGATCTGACTTGACACCGTCGGAGTCGTCGATATTCCGGAGGCGCATTTCCACGCCGGTGACC
>DAINBR010000337.1:0-3833 GCA_036732865.1 Bacteroidota bacterium
CAGTTTCCGTGCCCACTGCTGCAGCACAAAGGTTGGCCGCGACAGCCGCAGCAGAGCCGGAACTGGACCCGGAGGTGTTCCGGTCCAGGGCATAGGGGTTCTTCGTCAATCCGCCGCGGCCACTCCATCCGCTGGTCGAATGATTCGACCGGATGTTTGCCCATTCACTCAGGTTTGTCTTGCCGAGTAGAATCGTTCCTGCCCGTCGAAGCTGCTGCACAAGGAATGCATCGTCCGGCGGCTTCGCTCCAACGAGAGCCAACGACCCGGCGGTCGTCATCATGCGATCGGCGGTGTCGATATTGTCCTTGATCAGTATTGGAATGCCATGGAGAGGACCGCGAGGCCCCTTTTCCTTCATCTCCCTGTCGAGTGCATCCGCAATCGCCAATGCATCAGGGTTGACCTCGATAACGCTCCGGATGGCGGGTCCCTGCGTGTCGATAGCCTCCATGCGCCGGAGATATTTTTCCACCAGCGATCGGCATGTGTACTTCCCGGATTTCAGTCCGGACGCAAGTTCGCTAATGCTCATTTCATCCAGTTCTCCCGACTGGATATCGGCAGATGCAGGGGTGAGAAGGGTTGCCCCAACGTCTGCCGCAGCTGCGGGCAATGCCGCGGCGACCGCCGCGGCTGACAGCCCGGTCCGCAGGAAGCCTCTGCGGCTCAAAGGACTGCCGGTATCGACCAGATGCTCATCGTGCTGCATGTTTCTTGCCTCCAGATTCTGCACGCGCCGTAATTGCGCCGGTACAACGTACACCGGCGATCTGCCGGTGTGCAACGGGAATATACAAAAGGGCTTCGAAAAATATGGTGGTGATCAGGCTCATGCCTTAATCGCAGCCGCGGGGAACCTTATTGGCATCGTCTACGTTCACCTCTATGCCGGAGTTGTCCGTGAGCTGAATCGGCGCCGACTGAATGGTTCGGAGCCACTTTTTGGCTCTCATCTCAAGGGCCTTACCAACTTCTAAGGATTCGGGCCCGACAACTGGCCGCGCGCCTTAAACGGGTCATGTCACCTCATGGAGCACATGACTACCCTTCTCCGTGAATATGAAGCTTAATGCAGGCCTAATTCACATGTAACTTACCTAGGAGGTGCACATGAGACAACGTGTGATGTTCCTGGCTGTTGGACTACTGCTGGCTACAGTGCTGGTACAGGCCCAGGAGACCAAGTCAACTACCCGTCTTCAGCGGCAGCACAAGTACACCGAATTTCAGAAGAAACAGATGAAGCAAACTGAGGCAAGCATTCTGGCTGGCATCCAGGGTGAAAGCGTCGGGATGCAGCAAGGTGCGATTCAGGCTCTACGCGAATTGGCCCAGATCGCCGCCGACTATCCATTCAGCTCACTGATCACTCCACTTGAGGGCAAGCTGACAAACACGCAATCCGATCGCACGGTGCGCATGCTGGCTGCACTCGCCCTGGATGAACTGCATTCTGATGCGGGGGATGCCGTCATCAAATCGGTAGCGGAGAAGAGCGAAGACGAAAGCCTCCAGACACTCTGCAAGGCTCTGTTGGTAAGGAGCGAGCTGAAATAGCAATCGCAACCCCGATGCAATTCAAGCCTCCCCGCATGACAGCGAAAAGTTGCCGCTGAGTTTGCCCACAGCACGTTGGACCACCAATGCCCCGATGCAAGGGGCATTGGTTGTTCTAGCGGCACACCTTTGATGTACTCAGGTTGTCTCCTACAGCCTCTGCACCGTGTTGCCGGTAGGAGGATCACACCTCATCGGGCGAAGGGAGATTCTTGTACCACGTGAAGTAGAGGACCAGGGCTGTGAGGAGCGTGATGCCCAGCCAGAGCACGACATGACTCCATTCTCTCAGGAACATGTAGAAGGGAACGATGCCAAGACAGAGCTGGAAGAACGAGGCCACGAAAGCATTCACGACGTCCGTCCTTGGCATGGGATCTCTGGGCGGGACGAGTCCGCGTAGCACCGCCTCCTCCCGCACGGGTTTCCAGAAGCCGAACGGACGCACTTTGGCATAGAACCTGACCAGCGTATCCATATCCGAGGGGGGGGTGAGCCACGTAATCAGCACGGTCACAAGAGTGCAGGAGAGCATGAGAAACACGATGGCCCAATGGAGCGGTAGAAAATCGAGGAAAGCCTTGTGGACGCACACAATGGCTGTTGAGGCAGCCATGCTCCAGATAAATGCGCGCGCACCGAAGCGCCACCAGTGCCACCGGAGTGTCCCCGGTACGAGTATCATGGTGAGCATGACATAGAGCAGCATCTCCCAGGCGGAAATGATCTGCTCGTACATGAAGCTCAGCGCAAATCCGACAACGATCACCGCGCTGGATACCACCATCCCGAGCCGGACAAGCGAATGTTCGGGGAGATTGCGAGCGACTGAACGCTTCAAGAGATCGTTGAGGACGACATTGCTCGTGACGTTGATGATGGCGCTCAAAGTCGACATGAGTGCGGCGAGGAGGATTGCCATCAGAAGGCCCGCAATGCCGACGGGCAGATGCTTCACCACCAGCGGCATGATTCTCTCGGCGTCGAATGTCTTTTCCGTTCCGATATAGTACACGCCGAAGCAGAGAAACGACCCGGCGACGAGCCAGCGTACAGTGTGTCCGACGGTCCACATTCCCGCAGAGAGGGAAGCCTCACGCGGACTTCTTGCGGTGAGAAAGAAGGTAAAGTCCCATCCCAGCGGACCCGTCAGCAGCCGCAAAACGAGCCAGAGCAGGCTTGCGGCCATCAGCGGGCCAAATGCAAAGTATTGGTGGTAACTTGCGGGGACCTTGGTAAGATAGTCGGGCCATAGGGTCCACGAAATGGCGAGTGAATCCCATCCCGGGTTCCTGGCTGCCAGTGTGGAGAGACCGTCGGGGAGTTGGATGGCCGCAATGGAGAGACAGATCGCACCGATAATGATCAGAATTGTCTGGAAGATATCGGTCCAGATGACACCGAAGAATCCGCCGAGCGTAACGTACACCCCGACAACAACAAAAATGATCAGCGTCGATTCCCACCGGGGAAGGGGGACAAACTCCTCCGCAAACTTCCCTGTGCCGACTGCGACGTAAATGAGCGTGAGCAGTAGCGAGAGCAGGATGAACGCGGCCATGAGCGTCCGCACGTGCTCTGTCTCCTTGTTCTTCCCGAAGCGTGTTTCCATCCATTCCGCGGGGGTCATGACCCCGGACCGCCTGATATACTTTGCCTGGAACGCCATGAACATCGCCATGCTGAAAAACCCCCAGCCGACATGGAAGACCCACACCGACTTGATCCCCACGTAAAACATGACTCCAATGATGAGCATTGTGCCGCCGATATCCACGTAGCTCGAACAACCCGAGAGCCCGATCATCCACCATCTGGTCTGACGCTCGGCCAGGTAGTATGCAGTAAGCCGCTTGGTCGCACGCCGCTGGAATGCGATACCGATGGAGATGGTGGCCAGCAGATAGACTATGACGATGACAATATCGATCGGATGGAGCTGCATGACACTGATTTCCCTTGTGATGTCATTGGGCCGTTGATGCGTTGGAGTGGAGAAAGAGCGTATGATCGCGGGTACGGCGGACGGGGTCCGGGCCGGGGATGGCACGATCGGCGATGGGAAATATCGGCAGATTATTCCAGAAAAGAAACATCGGTTGACTCTCGTAAGACAAGGCGCTACATTTTGGTGCATCCGGAACACACCAGACCGCCACAGGATCTCGCCAAACGTCCACCATCATCGGCATCCGGTTTGGAACAAGTCACAGACAATCGTCAAGGCGGTGAAACATGAGATTCACGATCGTTATTCTCTGTTTTTTCCTTGG
>DAINBR010000338.1:0-3831 GCA_036732865.1 Bacteroidota bacterium
GACGCATGATCCGGTGCCGCGGCGGTATCTTATTCTTGGAATTCTGGCCGGCGACGCCGCCTGGGCTTCGGGGAAACTCTCACGGGCGGAGTCGTTGTATGCACAGGTGCGTGCCGGTGACATCAGTCCCGGCCTCACCGAATCGGCATTTGTGCGGCAATGGGCGCTCTCAGAGAATGCGACAGCCTCCAGGTTCCTCCCATATATTGTCGACGAGATGTCCGATAGCGCCCGGGTCAGCTGGCTAGGAATGATGGGAGGATCTTTGCCGGATCCGCTCAGGAGTTTTCTCCGGGGTCGTCTGTTGCTGCGCATGGGATTGTACGACGAAGCGGCATATGCACTGCTGCAGGCGGGGACTATTGCGGATGACCCCGCCGTTGAGGCGTTGCGGCAACGATCCATCGGTGATGCGCTGTTGCGTAGCGGCCGGACGGAGGAGGCACGGGCCTGGTATTGGACGTCGATGAATTACGATGCCAGGCCGTACGTACAGGAAATCGTGCATGACCGTGTGGAGTACTGTGAGTGGCTTGGCGCACAACCACCGAGCTCGAGGGACCGATGACCACGCCTGTGACGTACAAGCGCATCCTGATCAGCCGGATGAAGTTCATCGGTGATGTGGTGCTGACCACGCCGGCCGTCCGGTCTCTTCGCAAGGCGTTTCCCGATGCCTTCATCGCCTACATGGCCGATGCACAGGCAGCCAGCTTGCTGGAACACAACCCGCACCTCAATGAGATCATCCCGTTCGATTTTGCGCGGCCGGCGTGGCGGGAGCAGCCGCGGGTGGTAAGGCTGCTCCGGCGACGGCGGTTCGATCTCGCAATAGACCTGTTTGGTAATCCCCGCAGCGCGTTGCTCACATTCCTCTCCGGCGCCCGGACGCGTGTCGGGCTCGACCGTCCGGGTCGCGGAAAGCTGTTCACGGTCCGCGTACACGACGAAGCGGGTCCGAAGACGGCTATTGAATTCTATATGCAATTTCTCAGGGCGATCGGTGTCCCGCAGAGCTCCGGGCGGACAGAGATATACCTGAAGGATGACGAATGTGCCGGGGCGCACCGCCTGATCGCCGGCGTGGTTCGCAGGCCGGGTCCGGTCATCGGTTTGCATCCGGGGGCCACCTGGCCGGCCAAGCGCTGGCTGCCTGAACACTTTGCCGAGGTCGCAAAGCGCATCAGCAAGCAATTCGAGGCGCAGGTAATTCTCACGGCCGGACCGAATGACCATGATGTCATCAGGGCAGTCCAGAAGTCGATGGATGTCGCCCTTCCGGTCTTCTCCGGACTTCCGCTCCGGCAGCTTGCCGCGCTCCTGGGTCAATGCACGGTATATGTGGCCAACGATTCCGGTCCGATGCACATCGCTGCCGCCGTTGGAACCCCGACGATCGGCATTTTCGGACCGGGCGAGGAAAATATCTGGTTCCCATACGCAGAAGAACAGGGACACAGAGCCCTCCGCCACGACGTCCCTTGTCATCCCTGTCACCTTGATTTCTGCAACCGGGAGGGTTCGGGCTTTATGGAATGCATGACCGGCTTGAGCAGTGAGCGAGTAGTTGCCGCCATCGGTCGATCTTTGCAGCTGAAGCGGCCGTTCCACGCCTAGTTTCGCCAGTTGCCTTTTTAGCGTTTTTTGTCGTATTTGAGATTCATATCAGTATCTACCACCCAAGGAGATCCCATGAAGACGACCATAACGGATGCCATTGCACGCGAAATTCTGGATTCCCGTGGCAATCCGACGATTGAAGTAGATGTCGAACTCGAAAACGGTGTCATCGGGCGTGCCGCGGTTCCCAGCGGCGCATCGACCGGCGAGAACGAAGCGGTCGAACTGCGTGACGGCGACAAGTCACGCTACAACGGCAAAGGGGTATTGAAGGCCGTGGAGAATGTGAATGACACAATATCCGCTGAAGTTACCGGTTACGACGCCCTTGACCAGGTCGGCATCGATACGATGATGATCAAGCTTGATGGCACGCCGACCAAAGCGAATTTGGGAGCCAATGCGATTCTGGGTGTGTCGCTCGCGGTTACAAAGGCCGCTGCCATCTCACTCGGCATTCCCCTCTACAAGTATATCGGCGGGGTCAACGCGAAAACGCTTCCTGTGCCGATGATGAACATCCTGAATGGCGGGAGCCATGCGGACAACAATGTGGATATTCAGGAATTCATGGTTGTGCCCGTCAGCGCGCCCAGCTTTGCAGAAGCGCTGCGGATGGGTGCCGAGGTCTTTCATGCCCTGAAGTCTGTTCTCCACAAAAAGGGATACAATACCGCGGTCGGTGATGAAGGCGGATTCGCACCCAGCCTGAAATCAAACGAAGAAGCGGTAGAATCGATCCTTGAAGCTATCACAAAAGCCAACTACGCACCGGGCAAAGACGTCTTCATAGCGCTGGATCCCGCAGCAAGTGAATTCTTTGAGAACGGCAGGTATGTGTTCAGCAAGTCTGACAAATCCTCAAAAACCCCCCAGCAGATGGTTCAGTTCTACGAAAACTGGGTGAAGCAGTATCCGATCATCTCTATCGAGGACGGCATGGCGGAAGGGGATTGGGAGGGCTGGAAAATGCAGACAGACGCGCTCGGGAAGAAGATCCAGCTGGTCGGCGACGACGTGTTCGTGACAAACACCACGTTCCTGAAAAAAGGCATTGAAATGGGGGTTGCCAACTCGATTCTCATCAAGCTGAATCAGATCGGCACGCTGACCGAGACGCTGGATGCGATGGAAATGGCGAAGCGTGCAGGCTATACCACCGTGATCAGCCATCGCTCGGGGGAAACGGAAGATGCAACAATTGCTGACGTTGCCGTCGCGACAAACGCCGGACAGATCAAGACCGGATCGGCAAGCCGGAGCGACCGCATTGCCAAGTACAACCAATTAATCCGGATTGAGCAGGAACTTGGCGACAGTGCCATTTATCCGGGTCTCAGTTCATTCACAAAACACTGACGCTCATGTCCCAGGTCATCAAGTTCGGTACCGACGGTTGGCGGGCGGTCATTGCCGATGACTACACGTTTGCGAATCTGGAAAAAGTTGCGCTGGCGACGGCACGATATTTTCGGCGTCACAAGAAGATCAAGAACGGCATTGTGATTGGATACGATGCGCGGTTCATGTCGCGGGAATTTGCCGAGAAGTCCGCGGAAGTGATTGCGAATGCCGGCATCATGGTGAAACTTGCCGACAGCATTGTGACGACACCGATGATCTCGCTGGTAACAAAGCTGGAGAAGGCGGCGGGAGGGGTGGTGATCACGGCGAGCCATAATCCGGCGAAGTGGAACGGTTTCAAGATCAAAGGCGATTTCGGCGGTCCGGCGCATCCGGAGATGATTGCCGTGCTGGAGAAGGAGCTGGCGCGGGTGATGAAGCGCAAGCGGATTCCCCCCGGCAAGTTCACCTTTGCCCAACTGGTCGCAAAAAAGAAGATCGTGCCGATCAGCATGCGGCAGCGGTATCTCGATGACCTGGCGACGAAGATCGATATCGGAAAGATCCAGGCGGCGGGCACGCGGATCCTGTACGATGTCATGTACGGCGCCGCACAGTCCTCAATACACAGCCTGCTACCCGGTGTGACGCTGATGCACGAGATATTCAATCCGTCTTTCGCCGGTGTGAATCCGGAGCCCCTCGCACAGAACCTTGGGGAACTCATCGGGCGGATGAAAGAAGGGCGGTACGACATCGGGATCGCCACGGATGGTGACGCCGACAGAATCGGGGCGGTGGACGAAAAGGGAAATTTCGTAGATTCTCACCGGGTCTTTTCGTTGCTGTTGAAGTATTTCGTCGAGC
>DAINBR010000339.1:0-3826 GCA_036732865.1 Bacteroidota bacterium
CCAGTCCGCCCCATCGCGCACCATATTCCGAACCGTCTGTTCCCAGCGCACCGGGTGTGTCAGCTGGCGAACCAGGAGCTCGCGGATGTCCGATGATCGTGTAACCGGCTCGGCGGTGACATTCGCGTACACAGGGATGCGCGCATCGTTGATCGTTGTGCGATCCAGCGCGGCTTTGAGACCCTCTCGCGCCGATTCCATGAGAGGAGAGTGGAATGCCCCGCTGACGATCAACTCCTTCGCGATCTTTGCTCCTTTTCGGCGGGAGATCTCCATCGCATTCCGGACACCCTCCACCGATCCGGAGATGACAATCTGTCCGGGCGAATTGAAATTCGCAGGCTGGACGATGCCGGCCGGGGAAGCTTCACGACAGAGCGCTTCCACGACATCGGGGTCGAGCCCCACTATGGCTGCCATTGTGCCCTTCTGTTGCTCGCCGGCCCGCTGCATAAGTTCCCCCCGGAGCC
Source organism: Bacteroidota bacterium (assembly GCA_036732865.1). Taxonomy (GTDB): domain Bacteria; phylum Bacteroidota; class Ignavibacteria; order UBA10030; family UBA6906; genus Fen-1255. Next base: position 471 of record DAINBR010000339.1, read on the forward strand.
TGACCAGCCGGAGCCCGTCTTCAAAGGAGATGGCTTCCGCCGCAACTAGAGCCGAATATTCTCCCAACGAATGTCCGGCGACCATGTCTGGAGCAAAGGCCTTGAGGGCGCGCGCAGCTACCATGCTATGCAGGAAAATCGCGGGTTGCGTATTCCGGGTTTGACGGAGCTCATCCTCCGGACCCGAGAAACAGATACTGCTCAGAGGAACGCCGGTGATTGCATCGGCGGAAGAAATCATTGCGCGCGCGCCGGGTGCCGCGTCATAGAAATCCCGTGCCATTCCCACATACTGCGATCCCTGGCCGGGAAACACATAAGCGATCGTTGCCATTGAGTCTTAGGGGAGTTATGCGGCGTTCTCGGTTGTCCAGCGCAGAAGTATGGATCCCCAGGTAAATCCGGCGCCGAAGGCCGCCAGGACCAAGGTATGTCCTTTCCGAAGTTGGCCTGCCTGCCACCACTCGGACAGGCAGAGGGGGATAGTTGCCGCGGTGGTATTGCCGTAATTGTGGATGTTGATCATGACCCGTGATTTTTCCAGGCCCATCCGGTGCGCGGTTGCATCGATGATGCGGAGATTCGCCTGGTGAGGCACCAGCCAGTCAACATCTTTGCCGGTAAGGTGATTGCGCTCGATGAGTTCGGCGGAGACATCGGCCATGCCCACGACCGCGACCTTGAACACAGCTCTGCCGTCCTGGTAAATATAGTGCATTTTCTTGTCGACGGTCTCGTGGGTCGAAGGGTGGAGCGAGCCGCCGCCACGCATGTGGAGCGCATCTTCGCCGCTGCCGTCGCACCGCAAGATATGGTCGAGAATGCCGGCATTCGGCTCGTCGGTGGCTTCGAGCATCACCGCGCCGGCCGCATCCCCGAACAGGATGCAATTATTGCGGTCCGTGTAGTCGGTGATTGAGCTCATTTTGTCGGCGCCGACAACGACGACACGCTTGTACGAGCCGTTTTCCACGAATTGGGCTCCCGTGACGAGCGCAAAAAGAAATCCCGAGCATGCTGCCGACAGATCAAACCCGAAGGCGTTCTTCGCGTGCACCTTTTCCTGGATAAGGCAGGCGGTGGACGGGAAAAACATGTCGGGGGTGACGGTGGCGACAATGATCAGATCGATGGCGTCGGCGGACAGGCCGCGATTCTTCAGCATCGCCTGTACCGCAGCGGCCCCCAGGTCGGAAGTTGCACCGTGCTCGAGAATTCTCCGCTCGCTGATCCCTGTCCGCGTGCGTATCCATTCGTCGTTTGTGTCGACGAGTTTCTCGAGGTCTTTGTTGGAAAGCACCTTTTCAGGCACATAGTGTCCGACAGCTGTTATCGTTGCCCTGAGTTTACTCATTGATGCTTGCAAGCGACTCCTGGATATTCTTGTTCACAGCTTTTTCAATCATTTCTTCGGCGCGATAGATCATGTTCTTGATGGCCAGGGGAGTGGATTTGCCGTGTCCGATAATCGCGACCCCGTTGACGCCAAGCAAGGGCACACCGCCGTGTTCCTGATAGTCCAGATCCTTCATCACACGCCGGAGCGCATTGCGTACCATCAGGCCCAGGACTTTATTGGTAATACTGACTTCAGCGAACGCCTTGAACTTGGTTTTCAAGAAAAGGGGAAAGCTTTCCCCGAATTTCAGCAGAATGTTCCCAACAAAGCCGTCGCACACGATCACATCCAGGTCGCCGCTGAAGATATCTCGTCCTTCGATGTTGCCAACGAAATTGAGACCGCTCTTGCGGAGTAATTTCAAGGCGGCGACACTGGCTTCGTTTCCCTTGCTGTCCTCCTCACCTATGCTCAGCAAGCCAACCCGCGGGTTTGAGAGGTTGCGGACTGCCGATATGTATTTTGAGCCCATAACGGCGAATTCCAGAAGATGCTGCGGACGGCAATCGACATTGGCGCCTGCATCCACCAGCATGCACGGCGATTTGGCTGTCGGTATAAGCGCGCCGATCGTCGGCCGGCCGATGCCGTGGATCCGGCCCAGAATCAGTGTCGCTGCGGAGAGTACCGCACCTGTGTTCCCGGCGCTGACGAACGCGTCTGCTTTGCCGTCTTTCTGGAGATACAGCCCGACACCGATAGAGGACTTCCGTTTGGTCTTCAGAGCAGCGTTGGGGAGGTCATGCATGTCGATGATCTCCGGCGCATGCATGATATCGTATGACTCCGTCGGGGGGGTGTGAGCTCCGGATTGCCGGCTGCATTCGCGCAATGAGGCGCGAATCGTATCCTCCGGCCCCACCAAGATCAGATGGAACCTGCCGCCCGATTCGTGGATGGCTTCACATGCGCCGGCTACGACGTTGGCCGGAGCATAATCGCCCCCCATCACATCCACAGCAATCCTGATCTGGTTTTCCCGGGACTTCACGAGACGATGGTCGTCGCTGTTCGTGCTGATTAGGAAGTCTTCGGAACTACAATCGTCCTGCCGTTGTAGAAACCGCAATTGGGGCAGGCCCTGTGGGATAGCCTCTGCGAGTGGCAGTTCGGGCATTCGGAGAGGGTGGGCGCCACGGCTTTGTAGTGCGTACGCCGCTTGCGTCCGCGCGTCTTAGAATGGCGTCGTTTCGGATTCGGCATGGCGGAAAATCTCCTTGCTTACGGTACACTCAATTCAGTCGTGTTTCCTCCCGAGTTCGCGCAATGGCGTCCATCGGGCATCCACTGCTTCGGGGGGACAGCTGCATGACTCTTTGTTCAAATCGGCTCCACAACGGGGACACAACCCCCTGCACTCATCCTTGCACAGGAGCTTCAACGGTACTGCCAGGAGAACCGTCTGCCGGACGTCCTCCGCCAGATCTATTGTCGGGAGCCCCGGCGGGATCACACGAACTTGTGAGGGATCCGGAAGTTCGGCATCCTGTGAGTTCCATACGTAATACATCTGGTAGGGGGCTCGCAATGCGAGAGAAAACGGACTTGTGCAGCGGTCGCAGGGAAACATTCCATTTGCGCGCACATCCGCATCCACAAATAACTGCTTTCCGGATTTCTCCAGCATCACCTCAACCTCGACCTCCCCGGCGAATTCCTTCCCGAGGTTGACGTCCGCCACGGGTTCGCGGAAGCTGAAGTGATGAATGCCTTCCGAGAGTCCGGCAATCTGTATCTTCATTGCTCTTCACCAAACATTCAAATGGGGCCTATGGCCCCATTTGTCAAGTGAACCGAAAAAGTATAACAATATAGCCACAAATCCCCTTAGAGTCAACCAATGGCAACGAAGCCGCCATCCGGGCAGGGGAACATCGCTACCGTGCTGTCGCCAGGGCAACCCTCCGGCCAGGCGGCATCACGCCTCGGGAACTGCAGCTGCCTGGTGCTCCAGCAG
>DAINBR010000340.1:0-3811 GCA_036732865.1 Bacteroidota bacterium
TGGCTTTACAATAAACGCGCCAGCGGCAAGATCCTCTTTTTGGTCTTGCGCGACGGCTCGGGCCTCGTTCAGGGCGTTCTCGCAAAGGCCGCCGTGCCGGAAGAGGTGTTCAACAGGTTTGACGAGCTCACGCAGGAATCCTCATTCTCAATGACCGGCAAGGTCCGCCAGGAGCAACGGGCACCGGGCGGTTTCGAAGTGGACGTCACGGATATAAACATCATCCATATCGCACACGAGTATCCGATCACCCCGAAGGAGCATGGCATTGAGTTCTTGATGGACCGCCGTCATCTTTGGCTCCGGTCCAGCCGGCAGCATGCGATCATGCGCATCCGCCATGAGGTGATCCGTTCCATCCGCGATTTCTTCGATAGCAGGGGATTCGTGCTGATGGACGCGCCGATCTTCACGCCGGCGGCTTGCGAAGGCACATCCACGTTGTTTGAAACGAACTACTTCGATCTGGGTAAGGCGTATCTTACTCAATCAGGCCAACTCTACGGCGAAGCCGGCGCAATGGCCCTTGGGAAGGTGTATGTGTTCGGACCTACCTTCCGTGCTGAAAAATCCAAGACGCGCCGACACCTCACGGAATTCTGGATGGTGGAGCCCGAGGTGGCCTTCAACGATTTGGATGACAATATGGACCTCGCCGAGGAATTCCTCGAGCATATTGTCCAGACCGTCTTGAAAAACCGGAGTGCGGAGCTCAAGACTCTGGAGAGAGACACCACGAAACTTGAACGCGTGCGCCGGCCGTTCCCGCGTATTTCCTATGATGAGGCCGTCGATATCCTCCATCAGAAGGGTATTACTTTCGAGTGGGGGAACGACCTGGGAGGCACAGACGAGACAGTGGTCTCCGAGCAATTCGACCGTCCGGTCATGGTGCACCGCTATCCGTCGGAGGTGAAAGCGTTCTACATGAAACGAGATCCGCTCAACCCCAAGGTTGCGCTCGCCGTCGACGTGCTCGCCCCGGAAGGGTACGGTGAGATTATCGGGGGCAGCCAGCGCGAAGACGACTACGATGCACTTGTCGCCCGCATCAAAGAGCATGACCTTCCTCAAGGGGCCTTCGACTGGTATCTGGACCTCCGGCGGTTCGGCAGCGTGCCCCATGCCGGGTTCGGGCTGGGCGTAGAGCGCACGGTGTCCTGGCTTTGCGGGCTGGACCACCTGCGAGAGGCAATTCCTTTCCCCCGCATGATCTATCGATTGACACCCTAAATTGACGCCGTATTTTGACGCCCCAAAACTGAAGCCTAAGGAGAGTACATGCTTTCTGTGCAACAGCTGAGAAAGCAGTTCGACACTGTCGTGGCGGTAGACGGTGTGTCGTTTGATGTGCCCGGCGGATCGATCTTCGGGCTCCTGGGTCCGAACGGAGCCGGGAAGACGACAACGATACGCATGATTCTGCGCATCCTGGAACCCGACAGCGGCACAGTCACATACAACGGCGAGGGGTTTACAGAAGCGACGCGCGATATGCTTGGCTACCTTCCCGAAGAGCGCGGACTCTACAAAAAGAGCCGTCTTATTGACACGCTTCTGTACTTCGCCGAACTGCGCGGCATGCAGCGGTCGAAGGCCAGGACGATCGTGATGTCGTGGCTGGAGCGTCTCGGCCTGGAACAGGCGGCGCAACGGAAAGTCGAGGAACTCTCCAAAGGAAACCAGCAGAAAGTCCAGTTTGTCGGTGCGGTGATGCATGATCCCGCCATCGTCGTGCTGGATGAACCCTTCTCGGGGTTGGATCCGGTGAACCAGAACATCTTCAAGGACATTCTGCTCGAGCTCAAGCAAAAAGGGAAGGCGATAATTTTCTCGACGCACCAGATGGATCAGGCGGAGCGCCTGAGCGATGCCCTCTGCCTCATCAACAAGGGACGCGTGGTGCTCGGAGGTTCGGTGCGCGAGGTGAAGAAGCGGTACGGAAGGAATTCCCTGCACGTGGATTTCGACGGTGACGGCGCTTTTCTTGCCACGCTGACCGGAGTACAGAACGTGATGCTCTATGAGCATAGTGCCGAGATGGAACTGCTCCCCGGGGTATCACCCCGCGACCTCATTGCGGCGATCAACCCCCGCTTGGAATTACGGAAGGTCGAACTGCTCGAACCGTCGCTCCATGCAATTTTCCTGAACACCGTCGGAGCGACACAGCTTGTGGAGACGGGGAAGGAGGGTGCGGCATGAAGAAGATCCTTGCCGTCGCCCGCTGGGAATATATGGAGAAGGTCAAGAGCAAGATCTTTCTCTTCGGTTTGCTCTTCACCCCGCTGATCATGATCGGGATGGGAGTGCTCCCGACGTTGTTTGTGTCGGAGGAAGATGTGGAGAGCCGGATCATCGGGGTGATCGATCCGGGAGGCAAGGTGTATCAGGAATTTGCACAGCGTTTTCAGAATCGGTACCTCCTGAAAAACAAGCAGCCAAACTATATCGTGCTGCCGCTTGCCGTCGGCACCGGCGTCGAGCTGCAGGCCGCCGTTGAAGATGCAAACCGTCGGATTGCAGACGATTTGATCGACGGCTATTTCGTCGTGCCTCAGGGGGGGAGCGACACCGTGGTGGAGTACCGTTCCAAGTCGGTGGGCGATTTCGCGACTGCCGCGCGCATAGAGGAGAACCTGAAATCCATCGTCACTGAGAAACGGGTGCAGGCGCTCGGCCTGGATCCCAGCGTCGTCCGTCAGCTCTCCCCGAAGCTCGATGTCCGGATGGTGATGATCTCCGACGAGGGAAAGAGGGAAGATGCGGGTTTCGAACGCGTATTCCTTTCTGCGTATGTCTTTCTGATGATGCTCTTCCTCCTCATCGTGACGTCGGGACAGATGCTCGTGCGCAGCGTGATCGAGGAGAAATCCAACCGGATTGTCGAGGTGCTGGTCTCCTCCTGTTCCCCCACTGAATTGATGGCCGGGAAGGTGCTCGGGCTGAGCGGACTCGGGTTGACGCAGATGGGGTTTTGGGCGCTCATTGCCGTTGCCGCTTCGTTCCAGTTCGGCATGCAGCTTGTCGACCTCAGTGATGCCTTCCTCCTGCTCATCTACTTTATTCTCGGCTACCTGTTCTATGCGGCCATCTTCATCGCAGCAGGTTCTCCGCTGAACACCGAGCAGGAAGCCCAGCAGATCACATCGTACCTTGTGATCATCCTGATACTCCCGATCGTTCTTGCCTTGCCGGCGATGAAAACCCCGGATGCGTCGTGGATCAAGGTCCTGACGTACATTCCGTTTCTCACTCCGACCATGATGGCCCTGCGCATCCCCATCCAGATGCCTGCGCTTTGGGAGATACTGCTCACGATTGTTATCATGCTCGTCTCTATTTACGTGGCCATGGTGGCCGCTGGGAGAATCTTCAGAATCGGAATTCTCTCCACGGGCAAAAGTCCGAAACTCAAGGAAATCTACCGATGGATAAAGAACGGATGACATTGATGAAAGCCTCACTGCTGCTGATGGTTGCGTTGACGCTGGCTGCGGGTCCGTTGGGCGCGCAGGTGGTCATGCCCGACCGGGACGCCGCGCAGGATCTGCCTCGGAATGTGTTTGGTCTGGGTTTCGCGGGCGGCCCGGCCACCGGGATCGGATTGAGTTTCCGGCACCACCTGCCGTCGATTCTCAGCTATCAAATCGTCGGCGGCATCATCAAAGTCGATGACCGCATGTCCTACTCCGTTGGCGGCGAAGTTCAGGTGGATCTCTCGCGCTCCCGCAACGTGCGTTTCTTCGCAGCCGCAGGCGGCTCGCATTTCTACACCGGGAAGTCGGGCCACAATGACATGGAGGGCCCG
>DAINBR010000341.1:0-3804 GCA_036732865.1 Bacteroidota bacterium
GGCGCGAATGTGGGCGACCGCTTCGCTTTTCTGACCCGGGCGGCGGCGGAATTGCGTGCCCTCCGCGAATCATCCGTGGTGTGGTTCTCGCCCGTCTACGAAGCTGATCCGTGGGGGAAAACGGATCAGCCGAAATTCCTGAATGCTGCGGCGGAAGTAACCACAGCGCTTGGTCCTTCAGAACTCCTTCCGGAATTGAAAGCGATCGAGGAAAGCCTCGGACGTACCACACACGAACGGTGGGGACCCCGGGAAATTGACCTGGACATTCTGCTCTATGACGGGCTGAGCTACAGCGACGACCAGGTGACCGTGCCTCACGTCGACCTGGAACACCGCCGTTTCGCCCTCGTGCCGCTTCGCGAAATTGCGCCGGATGTTGTCCACCCGGTGAACGGTCTCACGATCACGGAGCTTGCGGCGGCGTGTGCCGATCAAGGACGGGTTGTCAAGACTTCTTTCCATCTCCTCTAGGGTCTCACCAGGGTAAGGACCACCCGTGGCAAAGCAGGAATCCATAGAAGAACTCGTGGCACACAGCGACCTGCACCACATCGCGATCGAAGGGGTGATTGGGGCAGGCAAAACGACTCTCGCAACGAAGCTCGCACAGGCGATCGGCGCGCGGGTTGTCCTCGAACAGTTTGAAGAAAATCCGTTCTTGAAGGATTTCTACCGGGACCCAGAACGCTATGCCTTCCAAACGCAGATCTTCTTTTTGTTGACACGGTACAAGCAGCAACGCAACCTGTATCAAGGGGACCTCTTCCAGCAGATCCTGGTGACGGACTATATTTTTGAAAAAGACAAGATCTTCGCGTATCTCAATCTCCAGGACGAAGAGCTGAAGCTGTACGAGACGCTTGTCGGAAGCATCGAGCACAGCGTTGCCACACCGGACCTTGTCGTGTATCTGCAGTCAAACGTTGAACGGCTCATGCAGAATATCCGCAGCCGGGCCCGATCATTCGAATCCTATATGTCTGAGCGTTATATCAAAGACCTTGCAGAGGCCTACAACTATTTCTTTTTCCGTTACAAAGCCACCCCGCTGTTGATCGTGAATTCGACGGAGATCGACTTTGTGGGGAATGAGGAGCACTTCGAGGATCTCGTGCGTGAGATCTTCAGGCCGACGCGTGCGCCTGTGGAATACTACAACCCGCGGCGGGTACCCTGAAAGGAGAAAAGATGTCGCTACTTCGTATAGTGCTGTTGGCGGTGATTGCATGGCTGGCCTTCCGCATCGTCCGTTCGTTCATGAATATGAAGCGCAGAAGCGGTTCAGCAGAGGATATCGGAGGAACACCGCCGGACACCGCAACGCCCCGACCGCCCGATGACTTTACGGAGGAGAACATCCGGGACGCCCAATTCGAAGATGTCGAGAGTCCTCCGAAGCCTCCGCCCGAAGAACCTCCCAAACCCTCCTGACGATGGCGTTATCCTCTTTGCTGCGTCCGGGTGAAGCCAGGGTAAAGAGGTTGGCGGTTGCTCTCGGCCGCGCTGTTGTGCGCACGGGCAAGAACTCGCCCATAGACCCGGCACAGGTGCATTCCATCCTCGTGATTCGCCAGCACAACCAGCTGGGCGATATGCTCTGTGTCGTCCCCCTCCTTAGAGCACTTCGCACCCGTTTCCCCGGCTGCCGGCTCAGCCTCATGACAAGCCCGGTGAACCATGAGGTTATGCTTCACCACCGTCTCCTGGACGATGTCATCAAGTACGACAAACGCGAATTCCTCTCAGGCAAGCGGGTCAGAATCCGGGCGCTGCGGGGGTTCATCGGCTCTCTCCGCAGATTCAAGTTCGACCTGGCCGTTGTTCCTTCGACGGTTTCCATGTCGTTCACGAGCGATATCCTGGCATATTTTTCGGGCGCCCGGTGGCGGATCGGACCTGAAGCGCTGGAAGGGAAGGAGAATCCCGGTGCATTCCTGTACACCCATCCTGTGCGCCTAAGCTGGGCGGCAGAGCCTGGCAGGCATCAGACCCTCAGGAACATGGATATCTGCCACGACCTCTCCCTGAATGCCCCGGACCTCGCCTTGGAGCTCACGCTGCTGCCGGAAGAGAGGACTGTCGGGAGCACGGAAGTTGACTCTGTAAAGATGGGAGCACGTCGGGTCGTGGCTTTTCATCCGGGTGCCGGGAAAGTCCCCAACCAGTGGCCGGCGGCATATTTTGCCAGGGTGATCGAAGCCCTGCACCGCGAGGATGGCTGTGGCATCATTGTCGTCAAAGGTCCAATGGACGATGATCCAGTAAATGATCTCAGGAAGAATCTAGCGATCCAGGTGTATTTTGTTGAAAATCAACCAATTAGAAGGGTTGCCTCAATTCTTGCGTCGGTGGATCTTCTCGTGTCTAACGATACAGGCATCATGCATGTAGGAGCCGCCGTGGGAACTCCAGTGCTGTCACTTTTTGGCCCGACTGATCCGCGACAGTGGGCACCGCGCGGAAAGGGAAATTGTTATATTAGGGGTGAGTCTGGGTCCATAGAAAACATCACCGTGGGGGCGGTTGTGGAGGCCGCACGGCGCATGCTCCGGGAGCACGAACTGACCCGGGAGAGACAAGTGTGAACATGACGAATAATGAATACTTGGTGCAGATCGCTAAGTTGAGACGCGAGATGAACGCGGTGATCCTTGCCCATTATTACCAGGAACCGGAAATACAGGACGTGACCGATTTCATCGGGGACAGTCTTGACCTCTCACGGCGGGCCGCCTCGACAAACGCCGATGTCATCGTTTTCGCGGGCGTGCATTTTATGGCCGAAACAGCCAAGATCCTTAGCCCCGCAAAACAAGTGCTCATTCCTGACGTGAATGCAGGTTGCTCTCTTGCTGAAGGGTGCCCTGCCGATGCTTTCCGCGAGATGCGCCGGCAATTCCCGAATCATGTTTCGATTACCTATATCAACTGCTCCGCCGAAGTCAAGGCGGAAAGCGACATCATCTGCACCTCCAGCAACGCCGAAAAGATCATCTCCCAGATTCCTGCCGAAAAGCCTATCTTCTTTGCCCCGGACAGGAATCTCGGACGGTATCTGAGCAAGAAAACCGGGAGAGACATGCTTCTCTGGAACGGATCGTGCATCGTCCACGAGACATTCAGCATCAAGAAGATCCTGACTCTCCAGATTGAGCACCCCGATGCGGAGATCATAGCCCACCCGGAATGTGAAGAACCGGTTCTGGCCCGTGCGGCTTTCATCGGTTCCACGTCGGCCCTCCTCAGACACGTCACTCACTCGATCGGGACTCGCTTCATCGTGGCGACTGAACCGGGCATTATCCATCAAATGAAGAAAGCGGCACCGGCAAAAGAATTTATCCCGGCGCCGCCTGATGCAAATTGTTCCTGCAACAACTGCCCGTACATGAAACTCAACACGCTGGAAAAACTCCACCGCTGTATGGCGGAGCGTTCTCCTGAGATAGACCTGGACCCCGAGGTGAGGGAACGAGCCTTAGCCCCAATCCAAAGAATGCTCTCCCTCAGCTGACAGGGCCCCTCGCCGGCTGGCTGTGCCCGTTTCCGGCTATGTGCCTTTCCAGTTCTGTCCGTTCACACCTCCGACACGGCCCACGATTGTCCTTTCCCAATTGCCCCTTCCCGCCCGGTCGACTCATTGCTCCTGTCGGAATTATTGCGTATCTTAACCCCGATTTGGGCGTTTTCCCCCCCGTTCTGTTCAAAGGCGATTGTATGAAACGGATCAGCATCGAAGAACTGCCGCACCACATCGGCGAAACACTCACCCTTTATGGCTGGCTCTACAATAAACGCTCC
>DAINBR010000342.1:0-3775 GCA_036732865.1 Bacteroidota bacterium
CCTGCCGCATATAGACCAGGACACCGTTGCCGGCCTTTTCGTTCATCCTGAGCGCGGCAGTCAGTTGTTCATTGCAGTCGCACCGGGATGACCCGAGCACATCGCCCGTCAGGCACTCCGAATGCACCCGGACGAGAGTCGGTGTGTCGCGGCTTATCTCACCTTTCACCAGCGCAATGTGCTCTTTGCCATCCAGTATTCCGCGGTAGAGATGGAGGATGAACTCGCCGTGCCGCGTCGGCAACCGGGTGGTCACCAGACGCTCGATAAGGCGTTCGCTTTTCATCCGGTAGGCGATGAGGTCCTTGACGGTGATAATGCGCATGCCGAACCGGCGGGCCAGGGTCAGCAATTCGGGCACTCGAGCCATCGATCCGTCGGGGTTCATTATTTCGCACAGGACTCCCGCGGGGTTTAGCCCGGTGAGACGGCAGAGGTCGATGACAGCCTCGGTATGACCCGCACGCCTGAGGACGCCTCCGTCAAGAGCGCGCAGCGGAAAAATGTGACCCGGCCTGGCCAGATCGGCGGGTGCTGTTCCGGGATTTCCCAGGGCGCGCACGGTCGCCGCGCGATCGGCAGCTGAAACGCCGGTGCTCGTTCCGACAATCGCGTCGACCGAAATCGTAAAGGGGGTCTTGTGGAGCGACGTATTGGTGTCAACCATGAGATCCAAAGCCAGTGCTTTTGCGCGTTCGGATGTCAACGGTGCGCAGATGATCCCGCGTCCGTGTGTCGCCAGGAAATTGATGATCTCGGGGGTGACGAAGTCGGCCGCGCATACGAAGTCGCCTTCGTTCTCGCGGTCGTCATCATCCACGACGATCAGGATTTTTCCCGACCGGAAGCTTTCGAGAGCATCTTCTATCGTGTCAAATCCCCGGGCCACTGCTGTCACCTGACATGTTCGCGGCGCTCACTTCTGTGGAACGTCGCCTTCGCCGATAATTGCCGTCACGGCCGAGCGGTCGACCTTCAGTTTTACGTTGTCAGCCACCTGTACGAGGAGGGTTTTCTCCTCTACCCCAGCCACGGTACCGTGCACCCCGCCGGCGGTAACGACTTTGTCTCCCTTCTTCACAGCTTCCAGCATCTTCTGGCGTTCTTTCTGCCGCTTCTGCTGCGGGCGGAGAATCATGAAGTAAAAGATGGCGATGATCAGGGAGAACATGATCAGTGTGCTGATCAAGCTTCCCTCGGGATTGCCGCCCTGCGGCTGTGCCATGGCAAGAAGAGTATGTGCGTTCACGAATTCCTCCAATGCATTTGATCAGTTGTTCGTCGTGCTGCTATCATCAGTGATTTCGGAAAGGCCTGCCAGCGTTGCCACCTTCCACGTCTCAAACTGGTTGTCAAGAATGGCCTCCCGGGCACTCCGTATCAGCCAGAGGTAAAACGCCAGGTTGTGTATCGAGGCCAGCTGGAGCGCCAGGATCTCGCGAGCTTTCGCCAGGTGTCTCAGATATGCCCGCGTGAAGGTGCGGCAGGGATAACAAGAGCATTCCGCATCTATAGGCGCCAGGTCGTTTGCATAGCGCGCATTGCGCAGGTTCATCCTGCCGTGTCGTGTGAAGACCATCGCATTGCGCCCGTTTCGCGTCGGCAAAACACAGTCGAACATATCGATGCCCCGCGCGATGCTTTCCAGCATGTTTTCCGGGGTCCCCACACCCATCAGGTACCGCGGTTTTTCCGTGGGCAGGATCGTCGTGCAGAGCTCCGTCATACCATACATCATTTCCACCGGTTCCCCTACGGAAAGCCCCCCGATGGCGTAACCATCGAACCCCATCCCCACGAGTCCGTGTGCCGATTGCTCGCGCAGGTGCCCGAACACGCTTCCCTGCACGATGCCGAAGAGCGCCTGACCGTGACCGTAGAGGGGCTGCGTGGCCTGGCTTCGTTGCAGGCATCGCTCCGCCCACCGGAGTGTCAGCTGGTGCGATTTCACCGCATACCCTTCATCGCACGGATATGGCGCACACTCATCCAGCACCATCATGATATCGGAGCCAAGCGACCGCTGTATATCGACAACGCTTTCAGGCGTGAAGCGGTGAGAAGAACCGTCCAGGTGCGAACTGAACACCACGCCGTCTTCGTCAATTCCCCGCAGGTCGGAGAGGCTGAAGACCTGGTAGCCGCCGCTGTCGGTCAGGATCGGGTGCGGCCAGGCTGCGAACCGGTGCAGGCCGCCGGCTTCTTCGACAATGCCGCAGCCGGGGCGGAGATACAGGTGATAGGTATTCCCGAGAATGATCTTCGCGCCGATCTCTTCAAGTTCGCGCGGTTCTACAGCCTTGACGGTGCCCTGTGTACCGACCGGCATGAAAATCGGCGTTGGAATGATACCATGATCGGTGACAATACTTCCTGCGCGGGCAACGCCGTCTGTATGTTCCAGAATGTAATTCAACTTCTCAAATTATGAAAAACGGGGGGGAAAAGCAACGAAGCGGCATCATGCCTCTGCCGCCCTCTTGCGGGCATTCCGGCGCGACAGATACGTAACCACCAGGATACAGAGAACACCGCCCAGGAAATCGGCCAACCAGTCGAAGAAATCCACCGACCTGCCGGGCACGAAGACCTGGTGAAACTCATCCGAGGCGCCATATACTGCAACCACGATCAGGGTGACGAGCGGGGCGCGGGATGTCAGCTGCGGAAAGAGGCCTTCTGCTTTCAACGCCCGGTAGACAAGGAACGCCAACACAAAGTAGACGCCGAGGTGAGCGATCTTGTCGGACTGGAAGATATCGGGCGGCTCCAGCTCGCTTCCGGGAATCGAAGACACGATGAATATCAGCAGCGCCCAGAGAACCGGAGGGATGAGATATCGAAGCATACGTGTGGCAGGTGCAGGGGAACCGGTCATTACGCGAGGGCCTTGAGGGCATCTGGTATGTGTGCGAGAATATCGGTGGCCAGGATGCTCCGCTCACCGAAGTGCTCAGCGGCACTATCCCCCGCCATACCGTGGATGTAGACGCCTGCATAGGCCGATTCAAAGCACGGCACGTGTTGACCGATGAGTCCGGCAATGATGCCGCCCAGCACATCGCCGGATCCGATCGTGGCCATCCCGGGGTTGCCCGTGCTGTTTACGATTGCGGTCCCATCGTGCGCTGTCACGGTCGGCGCACCTTTCAGGACGAGAATGCTCTTGAGTGCACGTGCATACTTTCGCGCTGCCTCTACCCTGAGTCGATCGTGGGAGGCGCTCTCCCCTCCCACAAGACGCGAGAGTTCTCCCGTATGAGGCGTGAGAATTGTGGGCGACTTTCTCCGCTTCAGGATTGATGTCTTCCCGCCCATCGCGTTTAATCCGTCGGCATCGAGCACGAGCGGACAGGGGATCTCCGCAACGAGGCGATGGACGAGACGATCAGTCTCTGCATGACGGGAGAGTCCCGGGCCGAGCACGACAACGTCTGCCCAAGAGAGCCGTTCTGCCAATTCAGCAAACGCCGCCGTCCCGAAAGTCCCTGCCTGGGTCTCCGCGCACGGTGCAATGATGACATCCGTGAGCTTTCGCACGAGCACGCCGTGGATCGATGCGGGAACGCACAGCACCACGGCACCTGCACCAGTCTTCAACGCAGAGAGTGCGGTGAGCGCGGGCGCCCCCGTGAAGTTGCGGGACCCTGCGATGACCAGCACCTTCCCCACGCTGTACTTGTGCGCATTGAACGGGCGTTCCGGCAGAAGCGCCGCGACATCACGGCCTTCGACGAGAAAGGTCGGGTCTTTGGGTATCCGCAACGCCTCACGG
>DAINBR010000343.1:0-3756 GCA_036732865.1 Bacteroidota bacterium
TCCGCCCGGGAAAGGGAAATCGGCTTGCCGGTTTCCAGGGTGATCATCCGGGTGAACTCCTCACGCCGTGCCCGGAGCCCTGCCTCAATACTGCTCAGTACGGAATGTCGTTCCACGGAACTGGAGCGCCGTGTGGCCTGAAATGCGGCTGCCGCGGAACCGATCGCATCGTCGACGTCCTTCGCGCCCGCCTGGCACACTTCTCCCGCCGGACGGTCATTGTACGGATTCCTGACGACCCGCAAGGAGGCCGATTTCCTCCATTCACCCGCGATATAAAAGGACCACGGTGGCATGCTTCGTCACACGTTCCTGACTCCTGGTTTCTCTATTCGCACAGCCTGATTGAAGATCGAGGGCCGGGGGTTCCAGCGTGCCAGCGCATTATCAATCCCCGACCTTAGACCGCTCATATTCAAGCAGCCGTTCCCTCTCCACAAAGATCCGCTCACCTGTTTTCCGTACTTTGATCTCCACTTTCCCCTGCGCAAGGTTCTTCTCGCCCACGATCACCTGATAGGGCATTCCGAGGAGGTCGGCATCCTTGAACTTGAACCCCGGGCTTACGTCTGTACGATCGTCGAAGAGCACTTCGAAACCCGCGGCGGTCATTTCCTGGTAAATCGCTTCCGAGGCATCGCGGACCTGTTTGCTCTTCGTCCCCACGGAGATCAAATGGAACATGAAGGGTGCGAGGGATTTGTCCCAGATGATGCCGTTTTCATCATGGTTTTGTTCGATATGGCACGCGAGGACGCGTTCCACGCCGATGCCATAGCTTCCCATGATAATCGGTTGTTCTTTGCCGTTTTCGTCGAGGAACTTTGCACCGAGGGCGTCTGCATATTTCGTCCCCAGCTTGAAGATGTGTCCCAGTTCCACCCCTTTCACCACTCGGAGCGGGCCGCCTCCGTCCGGGCTCTCTTCGCCCTCCTGGATCGTGCGGAGGTCATAGTATCCGTCGATGGTGCAGTCACGTTCCAGGTCGATATTCATCAGATGATAATCGTTCTGGTTCGCACCGCTTGTAAGGTTGTTCGCTTTCTTCAGGCGGTTGTCGGCGATGATCTTGAACTGTTTGCTCGCGGGGGTGCGCTCGCGGAGCCCGACAGGGCCGATGGATCCACCTTCTGCTCCCGTCAATTCCAGAAGTCTTTCCGCTTCAATGGGTCGCACCTCCTTTCCCATCGCTGACATAAGTTTCGCTTCGTTCAGTTCGTCGTTCCCGAGCATCAGGACGAGCACGGGTGTCTCATCCGCCCAGTAGACGACGGATTTCGCGAGGCGGTTCTGGTCGATATTCAGGAAATCCGCGACCTCGTCGATGGTCCTGATGCCAGGAGTGTGGACCTCCTTTAAAGGTCCGCTCTCCGGATCTCGCGGCGCGCCGGGGACGCGTGACGTTGCTATTTCGACGTTTGCTGCATAGCGATTGTCCGATGAGACGGCGATCACATCTTCTCCGGCGTCTGATTCCATCATGAATTCCTGCGAGCCGGTGCCACCCATCGCGCCGCTGGAGGCGCCGACGACGAAAAACTTCAGACCGCAGCGGACAAAGATTTTCCCATATGCCTCCGCGTGAAGGTCATAGCTCACATCAAGACCCTGCCACGACGAATCCAGGCTGTAACTGTCTTTCATCAGAAACTGGCGTCCCCTGAGCACTCCAGAGCGGGGTCGGGGCTCGTTTCGGAATTTCGTCTGGATCTGGTACCACATTTGCGGCATTTGCTTGTAGGAGGAGATATGGTTCTTTGCGAGCCAGCAGATCACTTCTTCGTGGGTGGGTGCAAGTACGAGCGGACGGTTCTTCACGTGAAAGAGAATGTCGCCAAACGCCTTGACGCGTCCTGTTTCCTCCCACAACTCTATTGGGCTCAAAGCAGGAAGGTGCAGCTCCTGCGCCCCGATAGCATCCATTTCCTGCCGGATAATCTCCATCGCCTTCTTCAATGCACGGTAGCCGAGGGGAAGGAACGCATAGACCCCTGCCGCGAGGGCTCGGACCATACCGGCCCGGATCATCAGTTGATGGCTCGGTATGACTGCTTCTGTGGGTGTCTCTTTTACTGTGGGGATGAACCCGGAACTGAGGCGCATGCTGGTTCTGTGGATGTGGGCGTATCATTAAAGATACGCAAATGCGGCTGGCGAATCAAGGAAATGCGTAGTGCTACTTCACATGTTTCAGAAAAGTGCCATTGCGATATTCGCGAAACGCAGCATCCAACTCCTCATCCGTGTTCATCACGATCGGGCCTTGCCATGCTACGGGCTCGCCAAGAGGCTTGCCGGCGATCAACAGGAATTTCGCTCCCTTCGGAGAACTTCCGGCCGTCACTTCGTCGCCGTCGGTAAAGTGCACGAGTCGAGGGCTTCCGATGAATTCGCCCGCGTCTGGTGCAAACGATGCCTCTCCCTCGTACACGTACGCAAATGCAGTGTGTCCTTTTGTCACAGGGATCGTGACTGCACCTTTCGGAGCGATGTGAACATCAACGTAGAGCGGTTCGATCACGATGTCTTTAACGGGTCCGCGTGTGCTTTGAAATTCTCCCGCAACGATTCTTACTGTGGTCCCCGAATCATTGGCGACCGCGGGGATAATGTCTGCGATAACCTCCTGGTATCGCGGATGCATCATTTTCTGCCGTGCGGGAAGGTTTGCCCAGAGTTGGAACCCGCTCATGCGATCGTCACTGCCGCCCTTCGGCATCTCCTGGTGAATTATCCCGCTGCCGGCGGTCATCCATTGGACATCACCGCTGCCTATCACCCCCTTGTTGCCCATGCTGTCCTGATGCTCGACGGTTCCCTCTTGCACATAGGTAATAGTCTCCATCCCCCTGTGTGGATGCCAGGGGAAGCCAGCGCGGTACTCGGCGGGGTTAGAAGAACCGAAATGGTCCAGGAGCAGGAACGGGTCGTACTTCGTGGGTTCACCGAATCCGATGACCCGCTGCAAATGAACTCCTGCGCCTTCGATGGTAGGTCTGGTTCGTGATGTTGCGGCTACAGAACGTTTCTGGGGCATGGGGGCACTTCTATGAGGAGTGTATGAGTTTGTGAACGATATCAATGAGATGCCCGAAGCTACCGCATCCCATTGCCAATGTCAACACGACATTTTCGTTACGCGTTGACACCACGAAGCTATGACGTTCTTGTGATTTAACATCGAATTGTGCATGATAGTTCATGAAACACTCTGAGCTTTTTCCCGCCATCGGGTTGGTCCAAATCTCACTCCTGCTTTTGGCATCGATGGGCGAACGGGCAAGCACCGCCCGGGCCCAGTCCTCGATGTTTGACATCGTGATTCAAAGCGGCAGGGTCATGGATCCCGACCGGCGTCTGGATAGCGTGCTCAACGTCGGCATGCGCGGCGGGGTTGTGAAGGCAGTGACGTCCGATCCGTTGCCGGCCAAGCGCACCATCGATGCGAGCGGGATGGTTGTCGCTCCAGGGTTCATCGATATCCTATCGTACGATCCGGTGGAGCCGGGCATGTGGACGAAAATTGCTGACGGCGTCACCACCAACCTTGCCATGCACGGCGGAGCAGTCGAGCCTGACAGCTGGTACCGCGCGGTGACCGGGCAGTCGCCCCCCCTGCACTACGGTGCCTCGTTCTTTTACAACGCGGCGCGCGTGCGGTTCGTCAAAGACCGCTATGCCCGGGCACCGGAAGAAATCCGGCGGAAACTCCTTGCGATGACAGAAGCAGCGCTCCGGCGGGGCGCGCTGGGCGTG
>DAINBR010000344.1:0-3756 GCA_036732865.1 Bacteroidota bacterium
GATTTCGCCCGCCGCCTTTTCGGTAACGGGGAAATCCCCCTCTTTGTACCCCAAATGCGCAAACGCCTTCTGCAGATGGAGCGGAATCGGATAGTGCAATCCTGTGGCGATTCCTTTCTCTTCGAGGTGCCGCTGCAACTCGTCCCGTTTTGTGACACGAATCACATAGAGGTGGTACACGTGCTTCGCGTAAGCCATCTCCTGAGGGGGCACAACGCCGAGGATACCCTGAAGGTGCTTCCTATAAAGCGCTGCGTTGCGCCGCCGGCTCTCCGTCCACACACCCAGGTGGCGGAGCTTGACCCCCAGCACTGCCCCCTGGATCCCTTCCATACGGTAGTTATGCCCGTACATCTCGTGATGGTACTTTTTCTCCGCCCCATGGTCACGAATCATTTTGAATTTGCGAGCCAGTTCAGCATCGTTGGTTGCAGCCGCTCCCGCCTCTCCGTACGCACCCAGATTCTTGCCGGGATAGAAGCTGTACGATGAAGCCCGCGAAAGCCCTCCGGTTCGCCTGCCCTTATACTCAGCGAAGTGCGATTGCGCACAATCTTCGACCAGCACGACATTATGCCTGTGTGCGATTTCGCTGAGGGGATCCATGTCGGCCGCCTGGCCGAACAGGTGTACAGCGACGATCGCCTTGGTCCGCGGCGTTATCCTCGCTTCGAGTTTTTTCGGATCGATGTTGTAGCTGTCCGGTTCACAGTCCACAAAGACGGGCGTGGCTCCGCACAGCGTGGCTCCCCAGGCCGTCGCAATAAACGTGTTTGCGGGTATGATCACCTCATCCCCCGGACCGATACCGAGAGCCCAGAGCACCATGTGATTGGCGTCTGTGCCGGAGCTCACACCGCAACAGTACCGCACTCCATGCGCCGCGCCGAATGCGGCTTCGAATTCGGACACGGGCTTGCCCAGAACATATGCGGTATTGTCGAGGACAGAGTGAATTGCGGGGAGCATCTCATCCTTGATCGAAGCGTACTGTGCTTTGAGGTCAACAAATGGCACTCGCATCATAGCTTGTCCTTTGTGAAGTTATCGGCGGAAGAAGTGACGGCCGTGACGACGCCGTCACGGATAGTGTGTCGAACAATTGAGGCGCGTCCCGCCGCGGGGCCGTCGATTGCCAGCGACACACCATCGGGCCGGAGTGTCGTGGCGTTCCGGTCCCGCCACCAGCGGGAGATCTCACGTGGGGGCACGTGCCACATGCCGGCCTGTGTCTTCATGAAGTGCAGCAACTCTTCAAACAGCGCGAGACGCCGGTCATCCAACATGTAGTCCGGGTGCACATTGATGACCACAAGGCCGCCCTGTTTCGCAATCCATTCCACTTTTTCTATCCAAATCCCGATATCACGCCGATTCAGAATCTCGAAAAGCGTGTGATCCTGAGGCAATGTCATCGGAAGTTCCACCATACTTCCGATGAAGTACGGCCAGACGCTGCAGCACCCGCCGGGCTGCGGCTCGTACGGATCAGTGTCCGGAAAGGAACTGTCGTACTCGAATTGGAGCTCGGTCATCCAGGCGGCCTTGCGCAGCGTCGATGGTGAGCGAAATCCGGCAGCACCCCACGCGTGCGCGTACGCATGAATTTTCTCGAGGCGTTTGGCGAAGACGGCGTGTGACTGGAAAAGTCTGCCATCATGCTTGAGTCCGTGGATGCCGATCTCAAAGCCGTCACCGCGCAGACGATCAACGATCGTCCGGTCGATTGGATAGCGCTCGGGGACAAGATTCCAGGAGGAGGTGAACCCCAGCTGTTGCTCGAGCCGCGCGAGCGCTGGGGCACGATGCAATCCTGCATCAAACTCGACGTCGTGGGTGATGGCGAAGGCGAAACGATGGCCGTCCGGCCAGAAAGAAAGCCGCGGCACTTCATCGACATGCTGAAGCAGCGCCCTCAAGTATGTCCCCACGGCGTTCGCCAGCAACGGTTCGATGGGCCATGCGGGGAACGCGGCGGCGGCTTGCACTGCGGTGAATCGTTGACGCAACGCGATTTGGATCCTCCGCGGGATCACCGGTTTCAACGCATAGTATGCCCGGCGCTTCCACCCGTGCGTATCCTGTACGTACCGTTCGTACAGGTAATGATCAATTGACGGCACACGCGGCGGTGGTTCAGGAAGACCGGTGCTGATTTTGAGGAGTTCCCGCAGCGTCGAACGTGCCCCGCCGGCGGACAATGCGGCGGCGTCATCCGGCATGTTCATACATGACCTTTCCGATGAATTTCAGCAGTGGCAGGGGAAGATGCTGCATGATGGGTTTCATGATACCGCCGTGACCCGCGGGCTTTCTCCCCGCTGCAACCGCGTCAGCCGGCATTCGGTAATACCGGAGCATCGTTTCTTCTGCTCCCCATCCCCGTTTGTACTTGATGAGACCTTCGCCATCTAGGTCGCTGCGCCCCAGATCCGCTGTGCGATACCCGTGTTCACACGCCCAGCGCAATGCATCCCATAGAATGCCGGGGTTCGCGCTGAGATGAAGAAAGGCTTCATCGGAAGCATTGAACTTGTGATAGAGGACGCCCCGATAGTGCAGGAAAACGCTCGCCGCAATCGGTTTCTCTTCAAACGTGGCAACGCTGATGAACCCGAACCCGCCTGCAACAAGGAGCTCGTGGAACAGTTTGAAGAACCGGTCGGGCTGCGGGGGCACACCGTGCTTCTGACGTGTAACATAATTCAACCGTACGAAAGATGCCATCGCGCCCGCATCCGTGCGCCGGTGAACCGCCACACCCGTCTTCTCGAACTTCTTCAACGTATACTGAGTTCTCTTCTTCTCGAAGGTCCTGAACAGCAGTTGCGGGTCCGGCTGCAGTTTCACGCGATGCAGAGTATACTCCGCTGCAGGAGCTCCCTGTGGTGAACTGCCGCGAATCTCGACATATTTCCACCCCCGCAATCTGCGCAGCTCCGTTGCGCGGGCAACAAGGCTTTCTCCTGCTGCGACATCCCGCACCAGAATCGTGCTTGTGTCGGAAAACGGCAAGCAGACCGCACGCGATCCTGTGAGCCTGCTCCGGATTTCCAGCAGCGGCAGTATCCCGAGGACCTGGTCACCGTCAAAGCAGGCAAGGGAAACCTGCCGGTAGCCATAGGCACGTTCCAGCACCTTCATCCAGAGCGGATGATGGAAGATCAATGCATCCGGATGCTCTTCGACAAACGCGCTCCAGCGTGCATCGGTGTGTGGATCAATGAAGTCGACGTGTCTCATCGTTTCAGGACGAATGTATACGCCTCGTACAGTCTTTTCACCTGCTGCTGCCACGAAAGAGACTCCTGCACACGGCGAATCCCGATCTCGCCCAGACGGCGCGACTCGCCAGGACTCTGGAAAAGCCGAAGCATCCCCTCGGCAAATGCGACGGGATCATTGTTGTTCACATACAGCGCGGCATCGCCTGCCGAGAACGTATTCTCCTTCAGATGAAAGGAAACCGTGGGCTTGCCCAGCGCCATGTATTCCATCACCTTTGTCATGGTCGAAAGATCATTGAGTGGATTCTGGGGGTCGGGTGAAAGACACACATCGGCGGTTGCCAGAAGGGCGAGAGCCTCGGGATCGGGGATGCGGCCGGTGAAAACGACATGGTCCTGTATGCGGAGCGTTTCCGCAAGGGATTGCAGGCGGTCCCAGTCATCCCCCTTGCCGATGAGGTACACGAGAAAATCCGTGAAATGCTTCCGGTGAACCAGCTCATCCACAGCCCGCAGGACGTAGTCGACC
>DAINBR010000345.1:0-3754 GCA_036732865.1 Bacteroidota bacterium
GATGGGATTTGCGCTGGCGGCAGCGGCGGCCCGCCGCGGAGCGGCCGTGACCCTTGTATCGGGCCCCGTGCATCTTCCGACACCGGCGGGTGTTCATCGGATCGATGTCATGACCGCACGCGAAATGCATGAAGCCGTGGTGAAAGAATTTGACGGCACAGACGTGCTGCTCATGGCCGCTGCTGTTGCGGATTTCACCCCCGCAGCACCTTCGCCGGCGAAAATCAAGCGTGAAAACGTTGCGGGTGACAGCTGGACCATCGCCTGCGTGAAGAACCCCGATATACTCCGCGCTGTGGGCGAACGGAAGACCCGGCAGATTCTGGTCGGGTTTGCACTCGAAACCAACGATGAGATGGCACATGCCAGGGAGAAGCTGACCCGCAAGCGGCTGGATCTCGTTGTGATGAATAATCCGAATGTCGACGGTGCGGGTTTCGGTGCGGACACCAATGTCGTGACGATCCTTGCAGCCGATGGAACAGCCGAACAGCTTCCCCGCAAATCGAAAACCGTTATAGCGGACGACATCCTTGATCGTGTCGCACGCCTCCTTGCCGGTGCCGCGTGAGCCATGCCACCGGCTGGTTCAGCCGCCACGCATATGAATGATTTCTGGACATCCCTGCGGCACTTTCTGGAATCGGATCGTGAAGTGTTCGGGGATTCTCTGTTGCTTGACGGCACATCCCCTTCACCGCAGGACAATACACACACCGCCATGCCGACGCCACGCACAACGTCAGGATCATCACACGAACGAACCAGGCAGCAGCCTGACGATCCTGGTGACATGATGCTCTTCGAGCTGCCCCCGGCAGCACAGCCGGCAGCGGTCCGCGAAGAATGGATGCAGGCGGAAGACCTGCCGCGGCTGGACGAACAAATTTCCGGATGCCTCAAGTGTGCGCTCGGACAGACTCGCACACGCTTTGTATTCGGCGTGGGGAATCCCCATGCCACACTCATGTTTGTGGGTGAAGCCCCGGGAGCGGATGAAGATGCACAGGGAGAACCGTTTGTCGGGCGTGCCGGACAGCTCCTGAACAAGATACTTGCCGCTATAGCTATGAAGCGGGAGGATGTGTATATCTGTAACATCTTGAAATGCCGTCCGCCGAACAACAGAACACCGCTGCCCGAAGAAGTGGAATTGTGCATCCCGTACCTGAAGAAGCAAATCGCCCTGATCAAACCGAAGCTCATTGTCTGTCTTGGATTGACGGCTGCGCAAAACCTTCTGCACATCAACGACAGTCTGACGAGGTTGCGCGGCCGGACGTTGGTGTTTGAAGGGATCCCGCTGCGTGTGACCTATCATCCCGCGGCGCTGCTGCGGAACCCCAACTGGAAGAAGCCGACCTGGGAGGATTTCCAGGCGATCCAAACACTGCACGCCGAACTGCTTTCACGATAAGGGAAGGATGCGCGGCTATGCCGGAAGTACCGCATCGCGGCAACATTGATCTCGCGACCGAGCGTCATGTCCAGGAAGGGCGCGTTCCGCCGCAGGCGGTGGACATCGAGGAGCAAATACTCGGCGCGATGCTTCTGGAGAAGGAAGCAATTTCGAAAGCACTGGAAGTGCTTGATGACGAGGCATTCTACGCCGAGCGCAACAGGAAAATCTTCCAGGCGATCTGCGGCCTCTTTGAACGTGGGGAGCCGGCGGACAGCATCACCGTTGCAGAAGAACTGCGCCGCCGCGGGCACCTGGATGCCGCAGGGGGGCAGTCATACATAGTCGAACTCACGCTCAAGGTCACGTCTTCGGCGAACGTGGAGTACCACGCGCGCATCGTTCTCGAAAAGGCCATCCTCCGGCGGCTCATCGGAGAAAGTTCACGCGTCGCCGGCCGCGCCTTCAGTCCCACCGAAGATGCCTTCGATCTCCTCGATGAAGCCGAACAGGCGATTTTCAAGATTTCCGAATGGCGCCTGAAGAAGAGCTTCGTCTCCATGGAACGCGAACTTCATACAACGCTGGAAATGCTGGAAAGCATCCACGGCAAACATGAGGGCGTCACCGGCGTGCCAAGCGGCTTCCGCGATCTTGATGCACTCACCGGTGGATGGCAGAATTCGGATCTGATCATTGTTGCCGGACGGCCCAGCTCGGGGAAAACGGCATTCGCGTTGTCGCTCGCTTCCAATGCGTCGCTCCACAAAGGGAGGCCGACCGCGGTCGGTATCTTCTCGCTGGAAATGTCAACCCGGCAGCTTATTATGCGTTTGCTGTGCGCCGAGGCGCGTGTTGATGCTCACGCGGTGCGTACCGGGCAACTACCGGATGAAAAATGGACCCGCCTGAGCCTTGCTGCCGGCCGGCTGGCAAAAGCACAGATTTTCATTGATGACACCGCAAGCCTCGGTATACTCGAGCTCAGGGCAAAAGCTCGCCGCCTGAGGGCCGAGCACAATGCCGGGTTGATCATCGTGGACTACCTGCAGCTTATGCAGGGACCCAGGTCGGCTGAGAACCGGGAGAAGGAAATCTCCGCGATATCCCGGTCGCTGAAAGCCCTGGCCAAGGAACTAAGTATCCCCGTCATTGCGTTATCGCAACTGAGCCGGGCGGTTGAAGGCCGCACCGACAAACGGCCGATCCTCTCCGACCTTCGCGAATCGGGCGCCATTGAGCAGGATGCCGACGTCGTCATGTTCGTCCACCGTCCTGAGATGTACACGGACCCAAAATCCGAACGCGGGGCGGAGGTTCAGGGAACGGCGGAAATCATCGTCGGCAAACAACGCAACGGCCCGACCGACGATGTAAAGCTGACATTTGTGAACCGTTATGCACGGTTTGAAAATCCGGCCTTTCCGGGTCTTGAGCCCGTGCCGGCAGGAGCGCTGGAAGAACCGCCGTTCTGAGCCCCGGCCCCTTGAAGAGGTGTACCGGGAGGAATGTGTGCCATGGCCAATGATCGTTTGGGTTCCCGTGGACGCCGCGATTTCCTGATCCGGTTGGGCGCTATGGGCGTCGGGGCTATCGCAGGTCTGCCATCCGGCATGTACGGGCGCGGTGAAAGCGACCGGGAGATTTTTGAACGCACATTACGATGGGGAATCGGTGCCGGACTGTTGCATGGGCAGGTGGGAAAGAACATGGCGGCGCTTGGCGAGCATTTCATCGGGACACCGTATGTCGCCCACTCGCTGGAAGAGCCGGGCGAAGAACACCTGGTGATCAACCTGCGGGGTTTTGACTGCCTCACCCTCGTGGAGAATTGCCTCGCGATCTCCCGCTGCCTTTCCTCGGCGAAAACATCGTTTGATGATTTCTCTGCGCAGTTGCAGCGCATCCGGTATGCGGGCGGTACCGTCAACGGGTACCCGAGCCGGCTGCATTACTTCACCGATTGGATAACAGACAACGTGCAGAAGGGGATCGTGCAGGATTGTACGATGACCCTTGACGGAGAAGAATACCGCAAGACCATCAATTTCATGTCGGCCCATCGCACAAGCTACGCACAGCTCGTCGATGATACGGCCCTGGCACGGGTGCGAATCGTGGAAGCACGCCTTTCCGGCGGCGCACTGCACCGCGTGCCGCGGGAACGGATCGCTTCGATTTCCGGCTCGCTGCACAACGGCGACATCGTCGGTACCGTCACCTCAAGGGAGGGGATGGACATTGCGCACACCGGAATGGTGATATGGAAGGATGGTGCGGCAAAGTTTCTGCATGCGCCGCTGTTAGGCGGCGCGGTGACGATTTCCGAACGCTCGCTTGCGGAATACGTGAGCC
>DAINBR010000346.1:0-3745 GCA_036732865.1 Bacteroidota bacterium
CGGGGATGTTCGACATCACGGGGACGATGTGGCTGGTCTACGTGCTCTTCGTTTACGGGTTCAAGAGCGTGTGGATGCCCTGGGTCTGGCCGACATTCAACCAGATATTCCTCATGGTGTACCTCTCAATCTGGCTCCGCAAGTCCAAGGTCATGACCGGCGCGGCGTGGATCGAGACGAGATTCGGCAACAGCACGGGTGCGAAACTCTCGCACATCAGCGTGGTCATCTTCGCTCTTGTGAGTGTGATCGGGTTCATCGCCTACGCCTTCAAAGGCATCGGCAAATTCGCCGCCGTTTTCTTCCCCTGGAATATCTCACCTGACATCTACGCACTGATCCTGATGTCGCTTACGGCCATCTACGCGGTGAAAGGTGGGATGTTCAGCGTTGTCATTACCGAGTTCCTGCAATTCATGGTGCTGTCCGTGGCGTCGTTGTCGATCGGTGTCATTGCTTTCAGCATGGTGTCACCAGAACAGCTGCAGGCCGTCGTGCCGCAAAGCTGGATGACTCCGTTTTTCGGGTGGACGCTTGATCTCGACTGGACGGGGTTGATTGACGCGGTGAACACAAAGATCCTGGCGGATGGCTACAGTATGTTCGGAATCTTCTTCATCATGGTGCTCTTCCAGGGCATCCTCAAAAGCATGGCGGGCCCGGCACCGAATTATGACATGCAGCGCGTGCTGGCGACCCGTTCGCCCAAAGACGCATCCAAGATGAACTGGTTCGTCAACGTCGTCCTGATCTTCCCCCGGTACGTGCTGATCACCGGAATCACGGTGTTGGCGCTGGTCAACTTCTCTCCAGAGCTCCATGCAATGGGGGCGAACATCGATTTCGAGATGATCCTTCCGTACATCATTAAGAATATCCTGCCGGTCGGTCTTGTAGGATTGCTGCTGGCGGGTTTGTTTGCCGCCTTCATGTCGAATTACGCGGCGACCATTAATGCCGCGCCGGCCTACGTCGTAAACGACATCTACAAGCGGTTCATCAATCCGCATGCTTCCGACCTTACGTATGTACGGCTCAGCTACATCACCACCATCGCCTTCGTGATCGTCGGGTTTGCGTTCGGGTTTGTGGTGGAATCCATTAACCAGGTCACACTCTGGATCGTCAGCGCGCTGTACGGGGGCTACACAGCTTCGAATATCCTGAAGTGGTACTGGTGGAGATTCAACGGCTACGGATACTTCTGGGGGATGGTATCGGGCATTGCCGCTGCGATGGTGATACCTATCGCTTTTCCGTCCCTACACGCAATCATGGCGTTTCCTCCCGTCCTGGGGGTCTCACTGGTAGGGTGCATTGTTGGCAGTCTGCTGACGAAACCCGAGGCCGATGTAGTGCTGATGAAATTCTATATGCAGATAAAGCCCTGGGGCTTCTGGAAACCGGTGTTGCACATGGCCCGGAAATACTACCCGGATTTTCAACCGAACAAACGTCTTCCCCGGGACCTCTTCAACATCGTCGTTGGCGTCGTGTGGCAAGTCTGCCTGGTGCTCACACCGATGTCGCTGGTGACGCAACAGTATCCTCTCTTCATCGGGGTTTTTTGCGGTGTCATCGTGACGTCGCTGATTCTCAAATTCACCTGGTGGAACAACCTGGAAGAGGCAAGCAGGGAGACGTTACCGGAGGACTTCGAGCAACGGGTGGTGGCCGTGCTCGCAGCACCTGCAGGGAAAGTCACCGGTGCCCTCGATGGCTCTTCCACTCAGAAAGCAACGGTGATTTAGATGACCAAGGACCAGTTTGAAACGGGGCTCCAGGCCCTCCTCCGCAACCAGGAACGGTTCCTCAAAAGGGAGAACCAGCGGGTGCCCGGCGGCAATGGTGTCGTTCATCGGTACGTGCATCCTGTGATCACTGCCGACCATGTCCCGGTGATGTGGCGGTACGATCTGGACCGAAGAACGAACCCCCATCTCCTGGAGCGAATGGGCGTGAACGCGGCATTCAATCCGGGTGCGATTGAACACCGCGGAAGGATTCTGCTGGCGGTCCGGGTCGAGGGGGTGGGCCGGAAATCGTTCTTCGCGATTGCCGAATCGTCCAACGGCATTGACAACTTCCGGTTCTGGGACTACCCCGTGCGATTGCCTGAGACTGAGGACCCTGACACCAATGTCTACGATATGCGGCTGGTGAAGCACGAGGACGGGTGGATCTACGGGCTGTTTTGCACGGAACGCAGGGATCCTTCAGTCGCGCGCACGGATACCTCGTCGGCTATTGCCCAATGTGGAGTGGCCAGAACCAAAGATCTTGTGGCGTGGGAGCGGCTGGCTGACATCCGGACAGGTTCGCCGCAGCAGCGTAACGTCGTTCTTCACCCGGAGTTTGTGGGAGGAAAGTACGCATTCTACACACGGCCGCAAGATGGATTCATCAGCACGGGTTCGGGAGGGGGAATCGGGTGGGGGCTCTCGGAAAGCATGGTCGCCGCGGCGATCGACGAGGAGTCAATCATCGACGACCGGGTCTACCATACGATCACGGAGGCGAAGAACGGGTTGGGGCCTGCTCCGCTCAAAACTGAGAAAGGGTGGCTGCAGCTGGCGCACGGTGTGCGGAACACGGCCGCCGGTCTGCGCTACGTGCTCTATCTGTTCCTCACCGATCTGAACGAACCTAATCGTGTAATCGCGCGTCCCGGGGGCTACTTTATGGCGCCGATCGGATACGAACGCATCGGCGACGTTTCCAATGTGCTCTTTAGTTGCGGCTGGGTCATGAGGAAGAACGGGACGGTGTTCATTTACTACGCATCATCGGACACGCGGATTCACGTCGCCACGAGCACGGTAGACCGCCTCCTGGACTATGTGCTGCGTTCTCCGGAAGATCCATTGCGCAGTGCTGCCGCCGTGGAACAGAGGGTCGCACTCATCGAACGGAATCTGAAGATACTGAAGGGGAAGCGGCGCCGAGCATGAGCATGGCCTTCGCGTGAGCGCGGAGTATCCCGATCGTCGAAGTATCCGAAATGAACACCGAGTTTCTTCCCTGCGGCTCCTGGGGCGGGTCGCCCACAAACGGATCACCGCGCTGCCACATGCCGTCCGGGTGTTGAGCCGCACCTTCTCCTCCCCAGGCCCAGAAATTGGATCCGGCCAGCGGGGATCCTGCGCGTGCGGAATCTTCAAGCACCTTGCAGATCAACCGTAAGTACCGGTCCCTCGCCTGTGTCGGAGTTCCAGGGTGGTACCTTCCTCCATCCCGCCCGAGCCCGAATTCGTCCATCACGATCGGCTTGCCGAGTGTTCGTGCAAGCGCCATGTGACGGTTGAAGTACTCGACAGCATTTATCTCGGTCTGCGGCAGTGTTCTCTCCCATGCAACAGGGTTGAACCAACCCCAGTTGAGAGGCCAGAGATGCAGATTGAGGTAATCGATGTGCGGAGTCTCAAATGCACGGAGAAAATACTCCTCCGACCGCAAGGTGCCGACGGTTCCCTCACTGCCCGCTGAGACTATGTGGTTGGTGTCGAGGCCATGGATGAACTGCGCCGTCTCATCAATCCATCTGTAGAATTGCGGAAGATTCTTCCTGCCCGGCTCGTCGTCGCGCCCGGGTCTCGGTTCGTTGACCAGCTGCCATGACATGATGGTCGGGTCGGATGCGTACGACCTCCCGTTCACGGTATTGGTGCGCATAACGATGCTCCGCACGTAATCTCTGAACATCTGCATCGCCCGGTCGTTTGAATAGAATGTGGCCGAGTAGTCC
>DAINBR010000347.1:0-3743 GCA_036732865.1 Bacteroidota bacterium
CCGCTGTCGGTGCTGCGCAGCCGCCCCACGGGATCGAAGCGCTCGAAGCCGAAGCCGACGTCGTCGATGTACTGGTGGCAGCCCAGGCACACGGGGTTGCCGCGGTGCTCCTCGAAGCGCTCTGGATGTGGCAGGACGAACACGGCTGGATTTCCGAAGAGGGTATGCGCTACATCGGGGATCTCGTGGGCGCGCCCTACCACCACGTTCTGGGTGCCGTCACATTCTATACCATGTTCAATCGTAAGCCGGTGGGACGGCACAAGCTCGAGGTCTGCACGAATGTCTCCTGTATGTTGCGCAACAGCGAGCGTATTCTCAGACACATTGAAGACCGTCTGCAGATCAAAACAGGGGAGACCACAAAGGACAACCGCTTCACTCTGGTCGAAGCAGAATGCCTCGGTTCCTGCGGCACTGCGCCCGTAATGCAGGTCGGTGACCGCTATTACGAGAATCTGGATACCTCCAGGGTGGACAAGATCCTGGACGACTTGAAATAGCATGGAACCATTGCTCCTTCCCCCCATTCCTGAGTATCACCGTTTCGACGTCTACGAAGCGCATGGCGGCTACGCGATGCTGAAGAAGGCGCTCAGCATGAAGCCCGCAGACATTATCAATGAGGTGAAGGCCTCCAATCTGCGGGGGCGCGGCGGCGCGTGCTTTCCGACCGGACTGAAGTGGTCATTCATGCCCCGCGAGTCTGCAAAGCCGAAGTACCTCTGTGTCAACGGCGACGAAAGCGAACCGGGGACGTTCAAGGACCGGCAGATCTTCGAGCATAACCCCCACCAGCTCATCGAGGGGACCGTTATTGCCTGTTTTGCGATGGGGATCGGCACGGCGTACCTGTACGTGCGGGGTGAGTACAAACACTGGATTGACCTCGTGCAAAAGGCGGTCGATGATGCCTACGCTCACGGTTATCTCGGCCAGAACATACTCGGGTCGGGATTCAGCCTCGAGTTCGTGCTGCATCGCGGTGCCGGAGCGTATATCTGCGGCGAGGAATCGGCCTTGATGAATTCTCTGGAAGGCCAGCGCGGATATCCGCGCATTAAGCCCCCGTTTCCAGCCCAGAACGGTCTCTGGGGATGCCCGACGACGATCAACAACGTGGAAACCATCGCCAATGTCCCGGTGATTCTCCACATCGGGGCCGAAACCTATGCAAAAATCGGCGCGCCGCGTCACCCCGGACCGATTCTCGTGGGGATCAGCGGGCACGTGAACAAGCCGGGCGTGTATGAAATGCCCACGGGCGTCCCCCTCCTTGACATCATCAACTCCTACGGCGGCGGAGTGCCTGGGAACAAGAAAATCAAAGCCGTCATCCCAGGCGGATCTTCTACGATGGTCCTCCGCGGTGATTCGCTCGAGGGGGTCTGCATGGACGCGGAGAGCCTCAAGGCCGCCGGCTCTTCGGTGGGCACGGCGGGCGTGATCGTAATGGATGAAGATACCGACCTTGTGAAGGTCCTCTGGCGCATCACACATTTCTACCGTCATGAGTCGTGCGGCCAATGCACGCCGTGCCGTGAGGGAACCGGCTGGATGGAGAAGATCCTCAAGCGGTTTGTGGACTCCGACGGAACTTATGCGGATATCAACCTCTTGCGGGATATCGCCGACAACATCGAAGGCAATACGATCTGCGCGCTCGGCGACGCGGCGGCATGGCCCGTTCAGAGCATGCTCAAAACGTTCCGGGGGGAATTTGAAAGCCGGGTCACAAAATGAAGATCGCGATCACCCGCCTCTCGCCCTCGACTGCCGACGTCCCCCTTCCCACGTACGCCACTGACGGTGCCGCCGGCATGGATGTGCGTGCCGCTGTGGAGCATGACCTGGTCGTCCGGCCCCGGGAAACAGTGCTCGTCCCAACGGGCTTTGCAATGGCCATACCGCCGGGATTCGAGGCTCAGATCCGGCCGCGCAGCGGTCTTGCCATCAAACATCAGATCGGCATCCTCAACGCCCCGGGCACCATCGATGCGGATTACCGCGGGGAGGTGCGCATCATCCTGACGAACTTCAGTGAAGTGGACTTCCCCGTCCGGCGCGGCGACCGCATTGCACAGATGGTGATCGCGCCGTACGTCAAAGCGGATTGGGAGGAATGTTCATCGCTCGATTCGACCGACAGGGGGCACGGCGGATTCGGGCACACCGGAAGGTAATCCATGCTAAGGCGACGTTCCCTTCGTCCCTCCGGCACCACTCCGGGCGCTGTGACCTATGCGCTTGCAGGTCTCGCCCTCCTGGGTGTGGCCTACAGCGTGCGTGAAATCCTTTCACCGTTTGTCGTCGTCGCCGCGGTCTTATACCTGCTGTATCCTCTTCGTTCGCACGAGTTTGTCCGGCGGGCCATGGTGGCCATCGTCCTCCTGTTCCTGGTCTGGGGTTTCAACGCTGTGTCTGCATTGCTCGTCCCGTTCGCTATTGCCTACGTTCTGGCCTACCTCTTCGATCCGCTTGTCGCACGGCTCTACCAGCTGCGCATCCCGCGCTGGGGGGGCAGCCTGCTCGTTGTGCTGAGCTTCGTCGGGGCGCTTGTCGGCATGACGCTCTTTGTCGCTCCGGCGATCGCCGGACAGATGGATGGCATTCTAGCCGGACTGCAGTGGCTGGTGCAGAACACGAAGGTGTGGCTCGCATCTGACGAACCCGCCCGTGCCCTTGCGCAGCTCGGTATTCCCGTGGAAAAGGCTCGTGGACTCCTCACGACTGAACTGGTTCCCCGCCTGGAAGGTATCGTGTCGTCACTCGTGACCGGCGTGTTCGGCGTGGTGACGGGCATCTCCTCCGTCGCTGTCCAGATCGTCAACATCGTCATTATCCCGTTCCTCATGTTCTTTCTTCTGAAGGATTTCCCCGTCATCGGCCAGAAATTTGTTTCTTTCTTCCCGGTCCATCGACAGTACACGGTGCGCGCGACACTTGCCGCGGTGGATGAATTGATGGGCCGGTACGTCCGTGGTTCGGTGATTGTGGCGCTTATCCAGGGAACCATTGCGGCACTCGTGCTCTGGATCGCAGGGGTGAGTTCGCCGCTGGTACTGGGAATCATGACGGCGTTACTCGATTTCATTCCGTATGTCGGCCTCGCCATCAGCATGGTCGTGGCCACCCTCGTCGCGATGTTCAGCGGCGAGCCCGTCACGACAAAGGTTGTTGTCGTGGTGATACTGTACCTCTCACAGAAGCTGCTCGAAGCAACGGTGCTTGCGCCAAAAATCGTCGGGTCGCAGGTTGGCCTCCATCCCGTAGTTCTCATTCTCTCCCTGCTGGTGTTCGGGTATTTTCTCGGGTTCGTCGGATTGCTCATCGCCGTGCCGGTGACTGCGCTCCTGCTCGTGGCACTGGAAAGGCGGGAGGCGGGAAAGGCTGCCTAGATGGCGGGGATCCTCTACCTTGTCGCAACGCCGATCGGGAACGCGCAAGACATGACGTTCCGCGCACTGGAGGTGCTCCGGAGTGTGGATCTTGTCGTGTGCGAAGAACGCCGCGAGGGTCAAAAGCTCCTGAAGCACTTCGGGATCAGCAAGCCGCTGGAAGAGCTCAACGAACACAACGAAGCTGCGGCGACGCATACGATACTCCTCACGCTCAGTGCGGAGAAATCGGTGGCATTGGTTTCAGATTGCGGGACGCCAGTGTTCTCGGACCCAGGACAGATGCTGGTTCGTGCGGCCACCGGAAACGGAGTGCGCGTCGTTCCTATCCCGGGCGCGTCTTCC
>DAINBR010000348.1:0-3698 GCA_036732865.1 Bacteroidota bacterium
TCGCGGCAATGTCATCGCGCGGAATCTGCCGGCTGATCAGATTTTGCACATCTGTCTTTGCAAAAACACCGCAGCGAGTGGCAATGGGATACCGGTGCTGATGCGTGGAAGCGAGGCGGTCAAGCTCTTCAATGGAGATGTTCAGTAGCGAAGCCATCTGGTCGATGAAGGCGCCGGTGCCGCCGGCACAATTGCCGTTCATCCGTATGTCGGGCCTCTTCCGATCATCGAAAAAGATCATCTTCGTGTCTTCTCCGCCGACATCCACCAGCGTCCGAACGTCCGGATAGATGCGACGCACCACCTCGGCAGAGCTGACGGCTTCCTGGACGAACGGTATGCCGCAACGTTCCGCGATGCCCATCCCCGCGGACCCAGTGATACAGACCTCGACTGCCCTGTCGCCAAGCGAATACCGCGCATTACGCAACATCGCGGCGAGAGTCTGCCGGACCTGGGCATTGTGACGGAGGTAGGCGGCGAACACAACCTCCTGTCGCTCATTCAGCAGGACAAGCTTGGCGGTCGTGGACCCTATGTCGATTCCGGTATGCATCATAGCTGCATCGAGGAAGAAGGAGGCGTGGATAGATTTCCTCAAATATATAAACGATAATAGCCTCCGGGGGGAAAATAAACTGAATTCCGATGAAACAGCAAGATATCAGGTCAGGGCAGCGTGGCTCTAGGATGACGGGACAGAGGGACTCTGGGCCTTCTCACTCCCGGGCATTTCCCCCAGCTGTGCGAGCATAAACGCAAGCGTAGAACTGAACGCCCTGACGGGGTGCCGTGTCCATTCGCGACCCTGGTTGAGGGATTGCGTCATAGCCGGAAGGGCGCGAAACGCCATTTGCACCGCCGCCGAAACGGTACCGAGTCCGCGCTCCAGAAACCAGTTGACCACGACCGGGTTGCGAAGTTCGATGCTGATTGCGCTGAAGGCCGCGATGACGAGCGTCGCCCGGGAGACCATGACGACGCCGCTGAGCAAGCCCGTGCACCATGTATTTGTTCCGCCCGGCGCGAGGACACCCAGTAACACGCCGGCGAGAATGGCCACACCGGCAAATTCCAGCCATAATCGTGCCTGTTTGAATTTTGCACGTACACCGGGATACCTGTAGAGGACCGCGAGAAGATAAGCCGCGACCGGGATGGGTGTCAGAAGCTGCGGCAGAGCCGGGATCAGAGCTAGTCCGCCAATCATCAAAGCGAAATGCAGAAACAGCGCGAGGAGCGAATAGTGCTGGGGAGACGCCTGGAACACGGCTCCTTCCGCGCTCCCGGATTCGGTTTTGGAGGTCTGGATGGGGGATACGCTGCGGGCTCTCCGTGCGATTGCCATACCAGCAAACACCGCTAGAACCCCGGGAATCGCTTGTGCCCCGATCAGCAGGAGAAGAGCTTCCCGCGCGTCCAGACTCCGGAACTGCAGCTTCTCCGAGAAGATAGAGAATAAATTCTCGTACATCCGTGCGGCATCCATGCCGTACGCAATGATGATGCTGATGACTTTCTGTACAAGGGGAGTGATAGCGGCCGCAATGCCGCCGAGAACACACCCAAAGGCGGTCCGGCGAAATGCAACGACACACACATAGATGAGTGCCGCCTCTGCGAGGATGCCGATCATCGGACCGAGAATCACGGAGCTCGGGGAGATGGACTTCATAAGCGAGCAGATCACGCCCGCACGCCAGATGACACCCGGGTCGTTCCACAGGCGGAGGCCGGCGATAAGCAACGTCACGCCGATGCTCGCAAGGATGGTGCCGGCGAAAGGGATCCCGAGGTTGTGCAGGAAGCTGCCCAGGACGATCTCGTTTGCGGCCCAGAGACTCCCGAGCATCGCAGCGCGCTGCCAGCGGAGAGAGAGTGGAGGGGGAAGAGGACTTTGTCCTTCCACTTCTCGAGTCCGCCTAACAACATGTAGGCGGCGCGATATTCTTTCGCTTTCAGGAGGAACCATACCTGGGCCGAATGAATGGCCCCCTCCGATCAGAAACTTTCAGGGTGAAAGAGCATTCATGGATGTTGTCCGGAGCGATCGTAAGGCAGGGAAAACCTAACATTCCTTTGTACAGCAATTTCTATCCAGGGATAATGTCAAAGGGGGGAAAGTCCATGGATTCCTTCATCTCAATATAGCTCGAAAAGTCCGATTCTTCAAGTGATGCACACACGGGTGCGTCCAGGGGCGTGCATAGGGGCGCGCCCACGAGTCTGACCCCAACCGATTGATGATTGTCAATAGTCTACTAACTATTGACAATCGGTCCGGGTCTGACCCCAACCGATTGATGATTGTCAATAGTCCATTGACTATTGTCAATTGGTTCGGGTCTGACCCCTGTTCACCGGCGGTGCGGCCGGAACAGGAAAAATGTCCTGAATATGCGGAAGGTCAGGTAAACCAGGAACCCGAGGGCGGAGAAGTAGATGTAGAACTCGGAGTTGTTCGTTCCCAGCGAGAAGATCTTGAAGATCGTGAACATGCTCGCGACGAATATGTAGATCGGCCCCATGTTGAAGAACGGTCCCTCTTCCACACGCCGGATGCCCCGGATGTCATCCAGGCCGACATGACGCTCGCATGACGTGTGCCACAGAAGGTTCTTGATCAGGAATGGATTCCCGTTGGCCGCCTTAGCCACTTCCCGGCGGTACAATTCCCGGTCTATCACCCGGATCGGATAGTTGGCCAGGTAGTAGTCGATGATCCGAAGCGAATCTTCCTGTGCAAACGGCTTCACCTCTATCCTCACAAAAGATGCCCAGATCCGTTTGAAGATAAACTGATCTTTCATCTGCACCACCGCGGCGCACACTACCGCAATATTGAGCAATGCTTCCAGGAAGGCCTGTTGCGTCGGAGATATCCTGTCAAGGTTGTCGAAAAACACGAGGTGACGCCGCTCCGACCGGGAGATTCCTTCCAGCAAAAAGGCCTGTGCCTTCACGCTCCCAAGTTTGGTGAGGTACTTCTGCATTGCCGGCGAGTCCAGCCTGTTCCCGTCCCCATCGAGACGAAGAATACCCAGACTGTGCATTTGCTCCGCAATCTCTTTGATACAATCTCCCATTGGAATGGGATGCCGGATGTACAATATGTTGTAGTAGTCGGGGCTCAGGCGGGTAGCGAGTTGGCCCCGGAGACGCGCCGTGACCCCCGCAGAGAATTCAATGGATCGCATGTTGCCCGAAAGTATCCTGATTGCCTCCATCATAAGCCGCGATTTCCCGATTCCTTTCTCGCCGATGAGCAGCGTGTGCCGGCCGCGTTGAAGATTCCTCGTGAGCTCATACAGCTCATCGGTTCTTCCGAAGAACGCTTGGTCCTGCCGGAGATCGGTGCTGTCCATGAGAGAGACCGTTCAAAACCGTTTCACGATGAAGACAAGCCGCGTTTTGCCGTCCTGCGGCAAGTGGCGTACCTCGAGCAAGATGCCGCCGATAGGGGAGCGAATCTCGGACTGTAACCGGGCGCCTCTTGCCTTCTCACGCATCTGGGAATCCCGCAGGTGAAAACGGGCGATATCAAGGACTATTTTTCTGGCCAGCGCCCGTTTTGAGGAGTGAAGCTTGTGCAATGCGGCTCTCTCTCTGTGCAACTTCAGCTCATAGGAGAAGATCTGGCCAGAGGAAAGAAATCCGCTTTTCAGAAGGGTGCGTGCGTGCAGGTAGTCGGCTGAATC
>DAINBR010000349.1:0-3698 GCA_036732865.1 Bacteroidota bacterium
GAGCGGGAGACGGGACTCGAACCCGCGACCAACAGCTTGGAAGGCTGTGACTCTACCAACTGAGTTACTCCCGCAACATCCGCAATGTAGGACGGGACACTGTCCCGTCTTACGGCGCTGTATGTCGGGACACAGTCCCGACCTACCGTCCATCGCTGTGGGCAGGGAAGGATTCGAACCTCCGAAGGCCGGAGCCGACAGATTTACAGTCTGTTGCGTTTGACCACTTCGCTACCTGCCCGCTTTCAAAGAACCGCTCCGTCCCGGGACTGCACTGCCGACCCTGCCTGCGACGCAAAACCTGTCCTCTTGAGCTGGCGATCAGACTTGAACTGATAACCTGCTGATTACAAATCAGCTGCTCTACCGATTGAGCTACGCCAGCAGACAGAACACCCCCTCGTCGCGCCCCACCAACACAGCGTGACTACCGGGGTAACTTTGACGGCTAAGCAAAGTAATATAAGAAATTCCGGCACATAGTCAATCAAAAAAGATGCCACAGCGCCCAAAAGCGGGGTTTGTGGGTCATTCGGGACGGCCGGAAATCCCTGTGTCTCCCACCGCCAGACGCGCTGCCCTCAAAAACGCCGTATTCGACTTTTCCTGGTCCCCCGCCAGGAGCAAATGTTCCCCGATCGCCCGGTATGCGGCTGCGTACATCCTCCAGAACATATCCTCTATCCTTCCTTTCCGTGCAAACGGACGAATCCGGAAGTCGGGGAGCGCAGGGTTGGCCGCCTGCGCATCAGGCTTCACCAGGCGGAATGCCAACCCCTCCGGGACCCTCCGCAGTGTCATGGTATACTGTGCCTCTATTTCGGCAGTTACATATACCGGGCGCGTCGCCATACTGTTCTCGATGAAGCTCAAAATCATCGCGGTGAACTTCGCCTCGATGACTTGCCCCGCGTACGGGAGACCATGCTCAAACTTGTACAGCTCCTTGAGGAACGCCTCTACTTCCGGACGCGAAGTCTCGATGAGCCAGGGATACCGGGTTTCCAGCACGCGAAAGTACCAGGACCTCCGCAGGAGTTCTTTATCAATAACAACAATATCGTTCCGCTCACCGCGCACCAGTTGATAATAGTGCGATGCCGAAACCCAGTAGTCCCATTGATACGACAGAATAACCGCGCCCGGCTGCAAAGAGGCAAACATGTTGTGCGTGTAGTCGTCGGCCAGATAGTTTTTGCTTTCATCGACACGCGCGTAGTGCACGAAGAGCGGGAGGATGCCCACCGCCACGGCGACCACACACCACCACTGCCTCGCACGTCCCGCATGCCGTCCCCACCATAACCCGACACCGACCAGACCGCACGCCGCCCAGAGACCGATGCACACGTAAGCCAGCAGGAAGTATGCATCGATATCATGAATATCATAATTGACCGCATAGAACACGCACGCCGCGAAAAGCAGGACAGTCGCAATAGCGGACTTCCGGTGAGACCGCCAGAGCACCACTGCGCCGATGACGCCACACACCAGACCGACCACGGCGAATTCGACCGGGACGGACGTGAGGAAGTATGACAGCTGCCGTGACGCAACATCCGGCGACGAGAAGATCCAGACGCTGTACTGTTTTCCGCTCAAATGAGACACAAGGCGTCCGAGGTCAGTCGGATTCCCCCAGTTCATGATTGGTGATTGCGCGGCCCGCAACGGCAAGTACAAATACGGAGTCAGACCGAGCAGGAAAAATCCGCCTGACTTCAGTCCCACCGTCCACCGCGAATTTCCCCGTGGACCATCCGCGATGTACAGATACAGCAGACCCGGCAGCAGCATGACCGTGGTCATATGATTGGTGAAACTCAGCCCGAGGAAGAACGCAGCGGCATACCAGCACAGGGGGAACCGCTCATCCCGGGCCCGGAATGAGAGGAGAAGAACAATCCCCAGGAGCAACACATGAAGCGAGTAGACTTCGACGGCAACCGCCTGGAGCCAGAAGGTCTCCGAGAAAGCCAGCATCATCGTTCCTCCCGCAGACGCCGAGAGCAGGAGCAGTTCATCCGCCTTTTTTCCCCGGAGGAGGCGTTGCCCGAGCAGTGAGACCAGCCGGTGCGCGCAGAGAAACACCATCATCACTGCACCCGCTGTGCAGAACGCCGCCATCCAATTCAACCGGACGATCTCTTCAGATCCCAACGGGATATGTGCCGCCATCCAACCGAGCAAAGTAAAGAGCGGATATCCGGTAGGATGGGCGATCCCGAGCGTCACCGCCACCGTGGCCAGCTCCCCGCTGTCGATGAATCCCACCGTGGGTGACGATGTCAGCAGATAGATCGTCAGGCAGACCAACGCAACACAGGCAGCCCACACTGCTGGGCGCATCAAGAACGGCCTCCCGTCCATTATCCCATGCCTCCTTTCGTGGGTCGACCTGTGACACCGGAGGTGAGCCGATCCGCAACACGCAGAAGCACATTACGGACTTCGCGCATGGTTCCGGTCAGCATTGCTGCGAGCTCGGCGCCGCTTTTCATGCCATACCGCCGCGCGAGTGTATCGAGCCGGGCGCCTGTTGGGAGAATCGATGATCCCTCTTCCAGGGTGATGCGGAGCAGGAGCTCGAGCCGCCGGTACGCTGCATAGGCCTCCGTGCACAGTCTGGCCTCGGCGGCCGAAAGGAATTCCCCGGAGGCCGCTGCGAGGAGCGCACGAACCGTTCTGCTCCCCGGTGGAGGGGACCGGCGCTGAAGCATCCACATCTGCACAAGGAACTCAATATCAGCCATACCGCCGGGACCAAGCTTGATATCGACGATTTCGCTTCCCCGTGTACGGGAGCGCGTCTCCATTTTGCGGCGCATGCCGATGATGTCCGTCACCCATCCGGCGGGAAGTGGTGACGTGAACACGTGCGTGAAGATCATGCGCAGCACGCGCTCGCCGAGTTGCCGTTCGCCGCAGACGAAGCGGACACGCGTCAGCATTTGACGTTCCCAGAGAGACGCTCGCCCTGCGAGGTACTCTTCGTAGCGGGCACTGTCCACCACCAGCGGTGCATTGCGTCCTTCGGGTCGCAGCCGGAGATCGGTCTCATACAACCGCCCTTCGGGGCCGACATTGCTGAGTGACGCAACGATGCGCGCAGCCCGCCGTTCCGCTGCCGCAAGTTCGCGGCCCCGCGAGGCATGGGTCACAAAGAGCAGATCAAGATCGGCGTCAAGGGTCGCTTCGCGGGTACCGAATTTCCCCGCGGCGAAAACTGCCAGCGGCGGACCGGAAGTCGGTGCGCCTGAAACAACGCTCACTATAAAATCCGCGAGATTGCTGAGGTCCGCAGTCATATCTTCGAACGACGAGAACCCCAGAAGGTGGCGCATGCACGCCACGAGTTCTCTCTGCCGTTTGAATCGTGTCAGACTCGATACGGGCGGGAGAGACAACGGCGCCGGGACGCTCAGCGTGGTGATATCCCCCGCAATTGCATCGAGCAACGGGAGATCAGCTGCAAGCCCGCGCATGCACCATGGACCGTACGCGGAGATGTCGGTAATGAGCTTCCGGAAACGCGGATCGGCAAGTTGTGTGTGAAAACTCCCGGGGGAGGATTGGGCACCGGCAAGAATCGCCATACTGCGGAGTGTGAGATCCGCGTCCGGGGTTCCGGCCACAGCATCCAGCAGTGTCCCCACCATTTTTCTGAATCCGCTCCGGATTCGGGATTCTGTGTC
>DAINBR010000350.1:0-3677 GCA_036732865.1 Bacteroidota bacterium
CCCATCGCGAGATATCCGGATCCGTCCCGTATCGTTCGACGAGTTCGTGCAGCACGGCGAGGCAGATTTCCGCTCCGAGGACTTCATCGCTGTGGTGGCAACCGTTGATCAGTACGGCAGGGCGAGTGCTGTTCTTCTTGACATCACGCGTAACTATGGCTGCATAGATCGGTTGTTCCGTTTGAGTCGTGCGGCCGATCTGAAAGAGCCGTATCAAGGAAGGGTATGCCTTTTGAAGGGCTTCCATTTCACGGGTGAGCTCCGGATAGGTGTGGTATGGCTTTTCAAGCCGGAGTGTGGGGCCGTACACCGCGCGCCGGATAAGTGTAAGCTCACTTGAATCCTCCATCACCGTTACGTATTGAAACCCGCGTTCACGAAGCAAGTTCTGTTCTGCGGGAGTGACCAGCACGAATGCCGTATCGCGCACCATGGTTACTATGCTCCGGTACTCGTACTCATCAAAATCCAGAATGCCCGATTTCAGGAGCACGCTGGGTTTTACGTTATCGATGCGGATGAGGAGCGTCCGGCGCGGATCGGTCCCGGCGAAGAGCAGTGTAGCAAATACAACCGGGAGGAGAAGGGCAACGAGGCATCTGGTACGCATAAGCACCTTGCGGAATGAGCAACTGGCAGAGTGAGAGTTGACCTCGCTTGTTACGGCAAGTTAGGGAACCGCATGAATCACTACAAAGATATCCACTAATGATGAGAGGTACAAACAAGACTTGATATTCGGCTGCCAAATCTACACATTTTTGCTCGGGTCAACCCGAAACCGGCTGCAATACAGCAAGTAGAGGAAAGAGTGCACCCATTCACATCATTCCTGGCGGGTTTCATTATGCTTGTGCCGATCTCAGAATCCTTTGGCAGTGACTCCGTTCGCGTGTCCATCAGCCGTTTGGCTGAGAGAGATTCAATAACAGTGCTTGTGACCGATTCCGGCCTCGGGGGTCTTTCCGTCTGCGCAGATGTTGAATCACGTGCACGGCAGAGTGGGATATACCGAAAGCTGCGGATCGTGTTCGCCAACGCACTGCCCGAAGCCAACCGTGGATACAACCGGATGAAGAGCACAGCGGAAAAGGTACAAGTGTTTGATTCTGCGCTGCAGGGTATGGCACGATGGTATGGGCCCGATGTGATCCTGGTGGCATGCAACACGCTTTCGGTGCTGATTCCGGAGACACGGTTCGCCGCCGTGGGCTCAGTACCCGTGCTCGGGATAGTCGAAACCGGTGTGGAGATGCTGTTTGAGCAGTTGATGGCGAAGACAGATGCGACAGCTATTATCTTCGGCACCGAGACAACAATCGGAGCGGAAACACACCGAAGACTTCTCATCGAGATGGGCATCGATTCATCACGCCTGGTGAACCAGGCATGCCCGAATCTGGCCGGGGAGATTGAGACTGATGCACGCAGCGACATCGTGCAATCGGCGATAGATATGTTTGTCGCCGATGCCCTGGAGAAGATGACCCGGAGGCCCGACATAGTCCTGGCGGGGCTTTGCTGCACGCATTACGGGTATACCGCCCCAGAGTTCGTCAGGGCATTGAACGAACAGGGGGTGCGTCAAGCCGTCGTGGTAGATCCCAACGCACGGATGAGCGATGTCCTCTTTCCGGAGAAAACGCCGCGCCGTTCTGGAGAGCCGGAGATCCTGGTTGAAGTGGTTTCCCGGGCGGTCATTACACCTGGAGAAGTGTCATCCATCAGCTGCCTCGTCTCACCGGTCTCACCGGCCACGGCAAGGGCGTTGGAGGCCTATTCCCTGAAAAGAGATCTGTTCTCCTACAGTCCGGCGGAAAGATAGCAGGAGTTCATGAGGACTCCGTGTTGGGCTGAAAGAACCCGCAGGCCATTGTCTCATCTCTACAATACTACGCGGACGCTGTGATGCCCCTGGAACTACTACTCCTGCTGGTCATGCTTGCGGTGTTTGCCGTGGGAGTGTTCTGGTGGAAACTACCGGCAGGGCTGGCGCTCGCGCTTGCATCGATTGCTGGCGCGCTCACGGGCGGATATGGATTTCCTGTACGCCATCTTGTCGAAGGGACATTCGGGTATCTCGATGCTGTCTTGATCATTGCGTCGGCAATGATCTTCATGAAAGCCATAGAAGCCAGCGGAGCTTTGGGTGCTATCAACGTTGCGATGATCCGTGCTCTCTACCGCTGGCCAACGCTCCTGATCATCCTGGTGATGTTTTTCGTGATGTTTCCCGGCATGCTCACGGGCCTCTCGTCGGCGTGTATTCTCACGACCGGCACGCTGGTGACACCCGCGCTGCTGGCGATGGGAATGCCTCCGGTGGCGGTTGGCTCGTTCGTGGCGATGGGTGCCGTCTATGGCATGATCGCACCTCCAATCAATATTCCCGTCATGATCATCGGTGGGGGGGTGGATATGCCGTACATCGGCTTCGAACTTCCGCTCCTGATCGCTACCCTGCCTCTGGCTATCATTACGGCCGTCTATTTTCGCGCCCGCTACATCCGCACCATCGCTCCCGATGCAGTCCTGGCGAAGCTCCCGCCGTCCGTCTGCGGACGTCACGGGG
The DNA here is from genome assembly GCA_036732865.1 of Bacteroidota bacterium. Taxonomy (GTDB): domain Bacteria; phylum Bacteroidota; class Ignavibacteria; order UBA10030; family UBA6906; genus Fen-1255. The sequence continues at coordinate 2,573 of DAINBR010000350.1, forward strand.
CAAAGCTCTTTCTCCCCTTGGTTGTGGTGATCGGCGTGATGTTGGCCGTGCGTGTGGCGCCGGCCTGGATCCCGGACATCGGTGTGCCCCTGATTTTCATGCTGGGTGCCGTTGCAGCGTGGGGGACAGGGGAGCGTATTGACTTCCTGCGCGTATCGCGTGTTGCGATCCGCGATGCGCTTCCCATCATGGTCATCCTCGTGGGAGTCGGGATGTTTGTCCAGATTATGACACTTACCGGTGTGCGGGGCTTCATTGCGGTGGGTGCGCTGCAGCTCCCACCCGCCCTGCTCTATCTCGGTATTGCAGGAATCATGCCGGCCTTCGGGTCAGCGTATGCAGCATCGTCAGTGCTAGGTGTCCCGCTGGTCTACGTGTTCCTGGGCCGCAACGAAATTGTCGTGTCGTCGGCGTTGTCATTGATCGCGGGGCTGGGGGACTTAATGCCCCCTCCGTCGCTGCTCTGTGTCTTCGCGGCACAACTGGTCGGCGAAAAAAATCACTTTCGCATTCTGCGGGAGAGCCTCCCCCTGATGGTGCTTTCCCTTGTCGTGGGAATTCTCATGATCATCTACGCGGCTCAACTTGGGTCTATGATCAGGTACTAAGAAGAAGGAACGTGGATGCTGCACTGGATTTACATCGTTCTTGCAGTGTATTGTGCGGGATTGCTCGTCGCCGAGCTGTTCACTGAAAAGCGGTGGCGCGAGCAAATCGCACTCGCACTGGTGCTCGTCCCACTGGTCTTGCGCATCTTGCAGGTCAAATGATGCCGCAGACTCTGGGTTTACACCATGCACGGGCGCTGGGCCTGTTGATGACCGTAGCCGCACTTTGTGTTGTGGCGGGCGCGGAATTCGTGGCAATGTGGTCGCCTGATACTTTTTATCCGTCGGAAGCGCTCGCTAAAGTGGACTCTCTGAGCACATACTGCCCGTCGCTCCGCGGCACTCGGGCAGACACGCGTATTTTCGTCTTTGAAGGCCGGGACCCCGGCCCGACGCTGCTTGTGCTGGGCGGAACTCACCCGAACGAACCGGCGGGATTCATCGCGGCGACACTGTTGCTTGAGCGGCTTACCATCCAGACAGGACGTTGTCTGATA
>DAINBR010000351.1:0-3666 GCA_036732865.1 Bacteroidota bacterium
ATCACCACGACGCGGAGAGGAGCCTCCCAGCGCCGCTGCATCAAGTCTCGTGCAATAGCGCACCCGACGACCCCTGCTCCCACGATGCAGACATCATACGTGTTCATCAGGCAGGGTCCCTCGCGCACGGGCGCAGGTAGAACGCGCAGCGTTCCTGGTTCCATGATACATCAGCGGCTTTGGCGACACAGCAGAGCGGCGTCTGCACCACGCAGGTGTTCTGGGTACACAGAGCAGGAGCATCCGCATGGTTGAGCATCAATCGAGCAAGTACGGGAACATCCTGTTTGTCTTTTGCGGGGGTGGCTGTAAGGCCGTCATCCAAGCGGTTGCGGCTGCAGAATTGGTGAATGCCGGCTTGACTCCGACCCATATCGTCAGTTCCTCAGCCGGGACGTGCAACGCCCTCGCCTTTGTCGAGAATCCCGGTGTCGTCGGGGCGGCGAAAGCTCTCCGTATCTGGGAAGAACATATCACATCCCCGGAAGCAGTCTACGATGTCCACCCCTTCCTGCGAGAGAAGTTGGCGCGTCTCTTAGGGGTTGTTCCGCAGGCGACTCACGGTTGGGGGCAGAGCGGGTCGATCCCTCATGATCTCAGAAGGGCGATCAAGTTCCTGCCTCTGGTCATGTCCGTTGGCCTTCGCATGCCGTTTCGCGTGGCAGGCCGCGCTGTCAGCTTCATCTTTCGTCTTATGGACACGTTTGCTTCCCACCACAAGTCATTTCGTCGCCTCGTACAGGCGCCTGAAATCCAGGAAGCGTTCGACGAGATGGACAGGTATTTTGAGTTTAGGAGGATGAAAGGCTTCCTCGACCCGTTCCCACTGTTGACCAGACTAGGCGAGCAAATCGATTTGCAGAAGGTCCTGACGAGCCCCATCATCTGGCATATCCTCGCTGAGCGCTACGAAGACGGAGCCACGGCCGTCTTTTCCAATAAAGATTCAGATCTTTCGACGGAAGGGAGAGAGGACGCACGAAGTCGGAAGGCCACACACGACCTCTTCTTTTCACGCATCCGCGCATCCATGGCCCTGTACCCATTGTTCGAGATGGTTGAATTGGACGGCTACCGGTACCTCGATGCCGATCTCGCGAACCCCCTTCCGGTCGAAGAAGCCTTCAGCGTCGGGTGCGATACGGTGTTCGTATTCCTCAACGTTCCGAGTAAGAGCGTTCGTGTCGAGCCGCACCCCCTGCGAGACCTTGTGGAGTTGAACTTTCGTTTACGGTTGAACGAGCGGTATATCCACCACCGCATCAAAGAAGCACAGGCGAAAGCCAAGGAGCGCGGCGTGAACCTATTTGTCATCCGACCAGACGAGATCCCCCCCGGACTCGGGTTGCTGGAAATCGACAGCAAAGTTATCGAATTTGTGAAGACCCACACGCGACAACGCATGACGGAATATCTCTCAAATCTGGATGCTCACAATCTTCGGTATACACCTCCGATCCTTTAGCTCCAGATTCGAATGCATCGTCAAAGTTGACTCAAGGAGACTTGATGCGTCAGGTGTTGAGAATCGGCCATCGTGGGGCCGCGGGCCATGCCCCGGAAAATACATTGGCCGCGATTCAGAAAGGGATCGCCCTCGGAGTCGATTTCGTGGAGGTTGACGTGCGTCGCACGGCAGACGGCGCGCTTGTGCTTTTGCATGATGCGACAGTGAACCGGACGACCGATGGGGAGGGGCGGGTCGATCACTTGTCTCTCCGGGAGGTCAAGAAGTTCAACGCAGGGGGAGGGGAACACATTCCAACGCTTGAGCAAGTGATCAAGATTGCCGCAGGAAAAACAGGCCTGATGTTGGAGTTAAAGGTCAGAGGAACGGCTCAGCAAACTGTTGAGGCAGTGCGTGGGGCTGGGTTCAAAAACCCTGTCATCTACGCGTCCTTCCTGCACGACGAGTTGAAACATGTTCGGACGGCCGATCCAGAGGCCTCTCTCATGGTGCTCTTCGGCAGCTTATCCCGTGCCACTGTCGCCCGTGCGATTAAGTATGAGCCTTCCTACGTCGGTCTTCGCCACGACAGGGTGACACGTGCGATCGTGGATTCGTTCCACCGTGCAGACTTGCTCGTGTTCGTCTACACGGCAAACACTCCCAGCGATATTCAGCATGCACTCTCCCTTGATGTCGATGGGGTGATATCGAATTTTCCAGACCGCATCACGAGTCAGTAGTTCCTATTATCGTTCCCCATATCCAGGGGCTCGTCTATGCACTCGTCAGTCACAATCTTGACAGATGTCTTATTGCGGCGCATGAGAGATAGTGATTGAATTAAGAGGCGGACTCTCGATACAAGATAAGCTATGAGCAAAGAGGGCAATAAACAACAGGAACCGACTTTCCCCCATAGTGTGCGGGGCCTTAATTTTTTCGATACGGACCTCAATCTCCATCTATTCCTTGAGCGGGCCGCGCCTGGGCTTTTGCAACGCCGGAGCGCAGTTCTGGAGCGGATCGGGGCCTTTGCCGGGGACAGGCTGGACCGCCAGGCCGAACAGAGCGACCAGGATTTCCCGCCAGCGCTCAAGGATGTGCCCGATAACAGGACAGCTCCCACCGGACGGCGGAACGAAATCCGCCTGAACCGGGAATATGAGGAATGCCAGCAGGAACTATATAAAAGCGGCATCGTGGCTGTGTGTTTTGACAAGTCTGCTCCCGAGTCGCATATCCTGCCTTTCGTCTCAATGTATATGGTCGCGCAATCCGACATCGCCACCGGCTGTCCTTTCGCCATGACGCATCCGACCGCATATGTTCTTGACCGGCTGGCGCCGCAGGCCGTGAAAGACAAATACCTGCCGGAAATCCTACGCACGGACGGCAAGACCGCCATTTGCGGCACATGGGCTACGGAACGACACAGCGGCAGCGATATCGGCGGCACGGTTACAACAGCCGTCAGACTGGACGACGGAAGCTATCGCCTACAGGGTCACAATTGGTTCACCAGCGCGTTCGGTTTTAGAAAATTCATGGGCATCAAGACGGCGCGCGTTGTCGGAGCGCCGGCGGGCGGGAAAGGGCTGGGGTTGTACCTTGTCCCAAGCCATATCGACGACGACTGGGTCGTCGGCAATAACTTTGATATCACGCACCTGAAGCGCAAGCTAGGAACCAGGGGGCTGCCCACAGTTGAAGTCGATCTGCAAGGTGCGCTGGCTTATGAAATCGTTCCAGCCGGACAGGGCCTGAAAGCCATGATGACGGCACTGGGCTGCTCACGGGCTCATAACGCCATGGGAGCCGCGGGCGTGATGCGCCGTGCGTACATGGAGTCGCTGTGCTGGGCGGGCAACCGGCAAACGTTTGGCAAATCACTCATCGAGCGCCCGATGGTGCAGAAGCGCATACTGGATATCGCCGTGCAGTGGATGGCGGGATCAGCGCTGGCGTTCGAGGCGGCGCGCAGCTTTGACGATGCCGCGAAGGATTCCAGGAAGGAGCCGTGGATGCGAATCGTCACGGCACTGGCTAAATTCCGCACGGCGGAACAGGCCGTGTGGTGCGCGCAGAAGGCGTTGGAACGTGTCGGTGGCAACGGCTATACGGAGGATTACACCACCGCCCGCCAGTTTCGCGACGCCATGGTCCTGCCGGTCTGGGAAGGGCCGGAGCAGATCCAGGCGCTTGAGCTGATGCGCATG
>DAINBR010000352.1:0-3616 GCA_036732865.1 Bacteroidota bacterium
CGGTACCGGCATTGCCTACCTGTTTGATAATAGAAAGTTGATCCGTGAACTCCTCGAACACCTCCACTGGCGGAAACCCGCCTGAGGGCTCCCCCCGGCACATTCCCTTCCTGCCAAACCTGATTGCGACAGGGTTGTTCGCCGGGTATATCCCCTGGACCTCCGGCACGTTTGGCACGCTCGTCGGTGTGCTCTTCTATCTTCTTCCCGGTGCCGAGCATCCCCTCGTGCTGGGCATCATGGCAGTGATCGGCTTTTTTGTCGGCGTCTGGGCCTCTGCCCGCGTCGCAGCAGTGGTCGGCCACCGGCTCACCCGGAGCGCGGAGAAGGCCAAACAGATGTTCCAGGAGGGAGAACACCTTACGGCCGACCCGTCAATTGTCGTGATCGATGAGATCGTCGGCATCTGGATCACGTTCCTGTTCTTACCGAAAACCATACCGGTGATAGTGATCGGCTTTCTTGCATTCCGTGTTTTCGATATTCTTAAGCCGCAACCGGCCCGGCGCCTGGAGAGCATTCCTCACGGTTGGGGCATTATGCTCGACGATGTCGTCGCGGGCGTTTATGCAAACATCGCCACACAGATCGCCTGGTATCTCTGGGGAAGGCTGGGGCTTTGAATGACCGCAGAAATCCTCACGATAGGCGACGAGCTGCTCATCGGTCAGGTGATCAACACCAACCAGGCGTATATCGCCGAACAGCTGAATCTGATCAACATCCGCGTGGCGCGCATGCAAAGTGTGGGTGATGAGATGGACGAAGTGCTGGCGGCATTCCGGGCTGCGTGGGATGTGCACGACGTCGTCCTCGTAACAGGAGGGCTCGGACCGACACATGACGATATCACAAAGAAGGCGGTGTGCAGATTCTTCGACACTGATCTCGTCAGCAGCGAGACCGTGCGCCGGCACATCCAGGAACTCTGGAAACGCCGGAATATGCATTGGACCCCATCGTCTGAAGAACAGACAATGGTGCCCCGGAAAGCGGCATTGATCGAAAATCCACTCGGAACCGCCGCGGGTTTTGTGTTCGCACACGGAACGAAGAGGTTCATCGTCCTCCCGGGCGTGCCGTATGAAATGAAGGAGATGATGGTCAGGTCCGTGATTCCGATGCTCCATCCGCTGGCAGGCGGAACGTCGATACGGCACCGGACTGTGAGAACCACCGGGATCACCGAGAGTATGCTGGCCGAGCGACTGGGAGATCTCGAAGCCCTGTTGGAAGGGGCAAAACTGGCGTTCCTGCCGGCACCCACCGGGGTGCGGCTCCGCATCACTGTGCACGACACGACCCCCGGAGCGGCTGAACGAAGGGTGCGGGAGATCGAGGATCGCATTCGCGCACGCGCTGCGGAGTTCATCTATGGAGTCGAAAACGAAGAGCTGGAGGAAGTGCTGGGGAGAATTCTCACCGAACGAAAACTCTCTATCGCCGTGGCCGAATCGTGTACGGGAGGACTGATCTTGAACCGGCTGACAAATGTCAGCGGCAGTTCGGCGTACGTCGAACGCGGCGTGGTATGCTACAGCAACCGTTCAAAGATGGAACTTCTGGGCGTGCCGGAGCAACTGTTCAGGCATCACGGGGCCGTGAGCAAGGAAGTTGCTGAAGCCATGGCGGTCGGCATTCGTCGTGTCGCTGGGACCGATATCGGCCTCTCTACTACAGGGATCGCCGGACCCTCCGGCGGCAGTGAGGAGAAGCCGGTGGGACTGGTCTGGATCGGCTATGCAGGTCCCGATGCGGCCTTTGCAGTCGAACATCGGTTCGGTGGAACGCGCACCCTGATCAAAGAACGGGCTTCCCAGGCTGCACTCGAGCTGGTGCGGAAGAGTATACGAACAGGGAAGGAGCACAGTCGTGACATCGCGTGACCGCGTTCTCGCCGCTCTCAACCATCGTCAACCTGACCGCGTACCGGTCGATTTCTCCGGCCACCGTTCGTCCGGCATCCACGCAATCGCCTATGCCCGTTTACGCAAGTACCTCGGTCTCCCCGAGCAGCCGGTCCGCGTGTACGACATCATCCAGCAGATGGCGGTTGTCGACGAGGATGTCCTGGCCCTTGCCGGCGCAGACACCATCGAACTTGGACGCGCCTTCGCGACAGAGGACCAGTGGTGGCATGACTGGGTTCTTCCCGACGGGACTCCCTGCCAGATTCCTGTCTGGATCAGCCCTGAGCGGGATGGTGCACGCTGGGTCTTGCGGTCGGCAAGCGGCCGGACCCTTGCGCAGATGCCTGACGGCGCGCTCTACTTTGAACAGACGTATTACCCGTTCCTTGATGGGGTCGAAAACTTCGACGCCTTCCCCGAGGTGTTTGCGGAGTCAATGTGGACAGGCATAGCATCCCCCCCTGGACCGATCGCCGACGGTCCGGACGGGGCACGCGCGTTTGTCGAAGGGGCGAAGGCACTGCGTGCAAGTACGGAGAGGGCGATCCTTGCACTGTTCGGAGGGAACCTCCTTGAGGTCGGTCAGTTCATGTACCGGAATGACAATTTTTTCATGCTGCTTGCCGGCGAACCGGAGCGAGCCCACGATTTCCTGGAACATGTGGTGGAGCACCACCTCCGCAATCTTGAGAGCTTTCTCGGGAAGATTGGTCCGTTCGTCGACATCATCGTGTTCGGCGACGATCTCGGGATGCAGACCGGGCCGCAGATCTCGCCGGCAATGTACAGGGAATTCTTCAAACCCCGCCATGCGCGGATGTGGAAACGCGCGAAGGAACTGGCACCCGTCAAGGTCATGCTGCACTGCTGTGGTGGAGTGCGGGAGTTGTTGCCGGATCTCATCGATGCCGGCCTAGACGCCATCAATCCGGTGCAGATTTCGTGCCGGGGAATGGAGGCGGCGGGGTTGAAGCGGGATTTCGGAGACCGCATCACGTTCTGGGGAGGCGGCTGCGACACCCGGGAGGTGCTCTCGCGTGGAACGCCGGAAGTGGTCCGCGCACATGTCCACGATCAGATCCGCGCGCTGCATCATGGGGGCGGCTTCGTGTTCCAGCAGGTGCACAACATCCTGGCGGATGTCCCGCCCGCCAATATCATGGCGATGTTTGAAGCGGTGCACACGGCCGAGTAGACAGGGGTCAGACTCCAACCGATTGATGATTGTCAATGGTCTATCGACTATTGACAATTGGCTCGGGTCAGACCCCTAATCAATTGGATCCTCCACCATGCTCCGTCTGTTTATAGCGATTGCGACGCCCACGTCGGCCCTCCCCTCCCTCGCGAAAGCCCGTGATCTCCTCCGGGAATCGGGGGCCGATGTGAAATGGGAGCCCACAGAGAAACTCCATTGCACAATCAAGTTTCTCGGCGACACACGCGAGGAATTGGTCCAACCCATTGTCGGTCAACTGTCACAAATCGCCGGTTCAACCCCCCCATTCAGCGTATGCTATAAAGGAGTCAGCTGTTTCCCCGGACGCCGTGACCCGCGCACTATCTGGGCCGGTATCGAAGATTCCGAAGGCGCCATGAGGAAGCTCTTCGAAGCTGTCGATGAAGCTATGTCCTCACTCGGCTTCGAACGTGAAGGCCGGGCTTTTCACGCGCACGTTACCCTGGGGCGCGTCAAAGGGACCCGC
>DAINBR010000353.1:0-3611 GCA_036732865.1 Bacteroidota bacterium
TCAGGCTGCGGACCGCCGATTCGCCCGACGTCTTGCTCAGCGAATTTTTCGACTGTTGCTCCAGGAAGTCCACGAGTTTCTGCCATTCCTCCGGCGTCGCCTTTTTCGGGTCGAGCCGGGCGAAATCAATCTCCTGTGCACGGGGCATCGCGACGGGCAAAAGCAACGCCGCGATTGCCAGGAGGCGGAGAATCATTGTTTTCATACAGATTCCGATCATTTGAATGATTAGAACACAATCGATGCGCCGACGCGGACCAGCCGCGGGGTACTGATATTGCCGGGATTGGCGTAATAGTTGTCAACGCCGTCCACCGGGATCATCCCGGGGTCTCCCCTGATAATGCGGTTGCGCAGGTCGGCCAGGAGCTCCGGCTGCAGCGTCTGGGAGAGGTTGTACAGTGCACGGCCCGAGTTTGCATAGACATAGAGTTCATTTTCAACGTCGAACACGTTGTCGACCTGCACGAACACGGAAAGATCGAACGGCTCGATCCGGAAGAACTTCTCAAGCTTCAGATCGAGGTTCCATTGCATCGGCTGACGGTCGCTGTTCTGTGTGAAGGTGATCGGGACGACGTTCGCCGGGAAAGACGGTGTGTACGGGGTGCCCGTACGCAGGTACCCGATCATGCTCACCGCCCAGTCATTCGGCTGCGACAATGACACGGTGCTCGTGAGGGTATGGCTCCTGTCGAATCCGAGCGGCACGAGGTAGGTTTCGCTCAGGCGTCCCTGTTGCTCGTTGAAGAAGATCTCATCCGTCGGCGATGTGCGGTTTCCTTCGGTCACCTGGAACGTGTAGTCCAGTGTGGCGGAAAGCATGTCGTCCGCGGTACGGCGCTTCAACAATGAAACGCTGATCCCCCGGGTATTGGCATAACTGAGGTTCGTGAGCAGGTTATACTGCTTGTCGCCGCGTGCCGTGATGATCGTCTGCGAGTAAATGTAGTCACGAACGTCTTTGTAGTACCCGGTGATTTCGATTTTCATGTCCTCGGTCAGCCCCTGCTGGAGCCCGAGCTCATACTGAATGCTCTTCTGCGGTTTCACGTCGGGATTTCCGAACGACAGAGAGACGCCCGACGGTGCACGGAAGTTGGGGTTGCTGTAGAGGCTGGAGAGAGACCCGATCTGGAAGAAATGTCCGTACGAGAACCGGATTGTCCCCTGATCGGTGATGGGATAGGAGACACTGATCCGCGGGCTGACCATGTGTTTCTTGGATGCATCGACCAGATTCTTCTGGATGAAGATTGTCTCCTGCGGCAGGGAGAGTTCGGTGCTGATCGAGTCGTTGTACTGGGCAGCCGGGTCAAAATACTCGTACCGCACACCCAGGTTCAGGATGATCGACTTGAAGAGCTCGATCTTGTCCTGAACATATGCAGCCATCTGCAATGGCTTGCGTTTGTAGTACGTGTAGCCGCCGACTGCATCAGGTATGTATGGCAGAAAGTGGTACTGTCCGGTCAGTGCGTTTGCGAAGCTTGGATCTGTGTTCGGGAAGTTCGGGTCCCTGAACTGCAGGGTGTACGATTCGACCGTCAGCGTGTGTTTGCGCACTTCCACCCCGGCCTTCACTTCGTGCATACCCAGGATCTGTGCGACGACATCAGCCTTCCCTGCGAGGGTCTCTGTCTTCCTGCTGAAACGGGAGGGGTCCGTTCCTCCGGTCACGTAACTTGTGTTCGGGAAATACTTCTCGTAGAACGACGGCAGGTATCGCGCATCGTCAGGGCTGTCGTATGCCCAACTGTGCGCTTTGTCGACAATGAATGAACCCTTTACCGTGTAAAACATGTTTTCGTTCACTGAGTGCGTGAACTCAAGCGAATGCATGTTGCCTTCGCCCTGAAAAATGCTGTTACCGTCCGGTTTATACCGTACAACGAAGGGATCAGCGTCAGGCGATTCGTCAAAATTGTGTACGAATTCATACTTCAACTTGATCGCGTTCGTCATGCGCCAGCTGATGTTCCCCTGGAGATTGTACGATTTGCTCCAGTTCAGGGGGACCACGGCCCCGTCTCCGCTGTAGCCACCGGAAAGATCCGACGGATCATGCGTGAGCGGCCCGAAGTAGTACGGGTCGCTGGTTGTCCCGCGGCGCGTATCCCCGGTGAGAAACCCTTCACGTGAAAGGTAGGAATCGGTCGGGAAGTAGAGCCTCTGGCCGTACAAATGTCCGCCGTACCAGTTGTAGACTCCCGAGGCAAAGAACGAAAGGTCTTCGCCATACAGCGGTCCGCCGATGGTCGCCTCGGTGCGATTGACATTCGTGGGGGAGAACTTCCCGATGTTGAAGAAGAGTCCGGTGTTCCCGCTGTAATGGTCGCCCATGTACTGCTTCACGCTCCCCGACCACTTCGCCCCGCCGTCTTTCGTAACGTAGTTCACGACGCCGCTCAATGCGCTCCCGTATTCGGCGCTGAAAGTTCCGCTGGAGACGGAGACTTCGCGCACGGCATTCGTCGCGACACCCACCGATCTCGTATTGCCATACGGGTTGTTGATATTGATGCCGTTCAACGTATAAGCGATTTCGTTGCCAAGGCCCCCGCGGATGTGGATCGTGCCATCGTCATCCACGGTCACGCCGGCCTGCAATCCGATCACCTCGCTGATGTCGGTGACCGGAAGCGCCTCGATGGCCTCTGAGGAGATGGAAGCGACGGGATTTGTGAGGTCCTGTCGGATGAGGGGGCTGCGCTCGGCCTGGACGACCACCGCATCGAGTTCAACGCTCCCCTCGACCATGTCGATGTCCAGGGGCGTCGTGAAGTCGGTGGAGATCCGCAGATCATTAACTTCGAACCGGCGGTAGCCTATGAAGGAGGCCATGACATTGTGACGACCCGGGGGGACATTGAGGATGACGTACCGTCCGCTGACGTCGGTGGAGGCTCCAAGGGATGTCCCCTGAACCACAACATTCACGCCGGGGAGCGGTTCCTTCGTGCGCGAGTCGCGGACTGTTCCGGAGATTTTTCCGGCGCTGCCCGCCCAGAGGGCCGAAGAGCCCAGGGCGAGGCAGAGTACGCCCGTCGCAAATCGTGTCACGATGTGCATAGGGTACCTTTTGGATGATGATAAATGACTCATAAAGTTCGGGAATGCTCGGGAGGATATGACTTGAATCTTCCCTTCGAATCTCTGGCTACGGCGGAGGGTGCACGTAAACCGAGTAGTCACTAATATAGAGAATACTGACTTTGTAGTCAAGATGACGGAAGTCGGCAAAAAACAGAAATCAGGAACCGGGAACGCCATTGCAGTTCCCGGATTCCTGATTATGATTTGCCGCTGCTCTTTGCGGTCGGGAGCTACCGAAACTACTTCAAGAGAAGCATTTTCTTCGTGTCGGTGAAGCTGCCCGAGCGGAGTGTGTAGAAATATGTGCCGCTGCCGAAATCCTTGGCATTGAAGCTCGTGGAATAAGCCCCCGACTCGAGGTCCGTGTCCACGAGAGTGGCCACTTCCTGCCCGAGCGCGTTGTGGATCGTGATAGTCACATGCCCTGAAGTCGGGATGGAGAAATTGATGGCCGTTTCAGGGTTGAAGGGGTTGGGATAATTCTGGCCGAGGACATAGCTTTCGGGAACGATCCC
>DAINBR010000354.1:0-2500 GCA_036732865.1 Bacteroidota bacterium
GTATCTCGAGTGAGAGGTTCCTGAGCACACAATTGTCTCCGTAGTGGAGACAGAGATCGTGGACGGCGATGTGGGTCGGCATCTGCTTACCACCGTTTCTTCTTCCGGAATCGATACCGGAGAATGATGGCCGTAAGGTTCAGGATGAGCACAAGCAGCAACAGCACGAGGGCTGTGCCGAACCGGAAGTCCTCCCGAATGCCCGGGACCTGGGTGGAAATCACGTAAAGGTGATAGGGGAGTGCCATTGTCTGGTCAAAGACCGATTCCGGCAGCGTGGGCAGATAGAACGCAGCCACGGTGAACAGGATGGGCGCGGTCTCACCGGAGGCCCTGCCCAGCCCGAGAATTGTGCCGGTGAGAATTCCCGGTAACGCATGAGGAAGGACGGCATGCCTGATGGTCTGCCAACGGCTCGCGCCGAGCGAAAAACTCACCGTGCGGAATGACGACGGAACGCTCTCCAGAGCTTCTCGTGAAGCCGTAATGATTACGGGGAGGATCATGATGCCAAGTGTCAGGGAGCCGGACAGGATCGAGACACCGAACCCGAAGAACGCAACGAATACCCCGAGACCAAACAGGCCGTACACGACAGACGGAACACCGGCAAGATTCACGATGGCCAGCTTGATCAGACGGCTGACGGCGTTGTCTTTCGAGTACTCAACGAGATAAATCGCCGACAGCACCCCCAGGGGCACGGCAAACAGCACCGCGCCTGTCACCAGGTAGATGGTCCCGAGCAATGCGGGGAATATCCCCCCTGCATTCATGCCGTTCTCCGGCATGCCGAAGATGAACTCGAAGGAGAGTGCTGACATGCCTTTGTAGGTGATGATCGCCAGGACAATGAGCACAGGCAGGACGACGAGCACGGTGCAGAGAAAGAGGATGGTGACTGCGACGCGTTGTTGTGTCCGGACGTTCATGCTCATCTCCTCGTTGTCCGGTGCAGATACAGTTCAGCGACACCGTTGATGGCAAATGTGATCACAAAGAGCACGATGCCGATGGCAAACAACGCTGCGTAGTGGTCGCCGCCCTGCACGGTCTCCCCCATCTCCGCCGCGATGGTTGCGGTCAGTGTTCTCACCGGCTGCAGGATGCTGTGCGGTATGAGTGCGGCGTTGCCCGTCACCATCATTACCGCCATCGTTTCGCCGATCACACGGCCGATTCCCAGCATCACTGCGGCGAGCATGCCCGGGCGCGCCGCATACGCGACGATCCGCCAGGTGGTTTGCCATGTCGTGGCACCCATCGCCGCGGCTGCTTCACGGTATTGCCGCGGGACTGCCGTGATGGCATCTTCGGCTATCGACACTATGGTAGGCAAAGCCATGAACGCCAGGGTAATGGAACCGGTGAGGGCTGTCAGGCCGGTCGGGAGGCCGAAAAGGGATTTGATGGCGGGACCAAGAGTCACCATGCCGATGAATCCGATTACCACCGACGGGATGGCGGCCAGAAGTTCGATGCCCGCTTTGAGAATCTCTTTTGTTCTCTTCGGCGCAATTTCCGCAACGTAGAGAGCGCTCGCCACGCCCAGGGGGACAGAAATGACGGCTGCCCCCAGTGTGACGAACACGGACCCGATAATCAGGGGAAGTGCACCGAATTGAGGAGGGTCGGAGATTGGATACCAGTTGCTGCCGAAAAGAAACTGGAGCACGCCGACGTGGCCGAATACCGCCAGACCTTCTTTGAGCAGAAAAACGAAAATCAGGACCACAATGACAATCGACGTGATCCCGCTCAAGAAGACCAGGCGTTCAATACACCATTCTCTCAGCTTGCGGATTGTCATGCAGTGTCAGTGAGCCGTCCCGGGTCACAACACGGGGACGAAGTCCAGGGTTCGAACAATGTGCTGTCCTTCGGGCGAGAGGACGAAATCCACGAAGGTCTTTGTCAAACCCACCGGCTCGCCTTTCGTGTACATAATCAGCGGCCGGGAGATCGGATACGTGTTGGTTTGAATCAATTCAATAGTGGGAGCATAAAACGGTGCCTGTTCATCAACGGCCACTTTGAGGACCTTGATGCGCCCGTCGACGTACCCCATGCCAAAGTACCCGATCGCATCGGAGTTTTGAGACGCCTCATCCACGATAGCCTGGGAGCTGGGAAGCAGAAGGGCTTCCGGGGAGAACTCTTCCCTGGCGCCGCTACTTCCCTGACGCAACACATGCTCCTTGAAATACACGTGTGTTCCGGAATTCACTTCGCGCGAGAGCAAGACGATTTTCGCGTCACGTCCCCCCACCTGACTCCAATTGGTGATCTTGCCTGTGTAGATGTCGGCAAGTTGCGGCATGGACAGCTGGCTCACCGGATTGGCGGGATTGACGACAACGGCGAGTCCATCGAGCGCGACGATGATCTTCTTCGGATCCACACCGCGTTGCCGTGCGAGTGCAACTTCCGACTCCTTCATTTCGCGGGAGACTTCGGCAATGTCGCACGTGTTGCTGATGAGTGAAGTGATCCCGTTGCC